>CALGGV010000068.1 GCA_937915725.1 uncultured Selenomonadales bacterium | reverse complement strand
TAATCGTAAATCTTAAACCTACGCGCTGTCCGACTGCCACGCAATTTTCAATTCCCGCCATTGCCTTTTGATACGCGCCCGCCACGCCACGAAATTTATCGTTGACATCTTTTAAACCATCCAAAGAAATTCCAACATAGCCGACGCCGATATTTTTAATTTTTTCGGCAATTTTTGGCGTTATCAAAGTTCCGTTTGTCGAAAGGGTAGGGCGAATATTTTTTTTTGCGGCGTATTCTGCCAACTCAAAAAAATCTGCACGCATTAAAGGTTCACCGCCGGAAAATAAAAGCACCGGTACTTTAAATTCTGCCAAATCGTCAATAAATTTCTTCGCCTCGACAGTTGAAAGTTCGTCTGTATACCTGCGCGAATCAGAATCCATATAGCAGTGGCGGCAACGTAAATTACAAGTGCGCGTTGAATTCCAAACTACAACCGGTCCAATGCCTTCAGCCGCGCCGCTCGTCATTTTGTGCGCCGTCTTAGTGTAGCGCAGATTGTCGCCAAAATAATCCCTTGAAAATAAAAGTTTCGTAACGCTAATCATCAATTAAACCTCAATCAATTCGTGACGCTCCATTTTGCCGTCTTTAATTCGGTTTTTTAAATCTGAAATATTTTCTTCGCTCCAAAATGTATCAAATTCCAATTTTCCGCCGTATTTGACGCTGTTTATCAAAATTTTTATACAACCAGTCAAACTCATTCCGGTTTTTTCTTGAAATATCTTCAAATCTTCACTTTCAACAGGAATTTTTACAATTTCAGTCATTTTTAATACCATCCAACAAAATTTTCAATTTTAAGCGGATATTTTCTTGAAATGGAATTTGTAACTTGCTGAACGCCGCCGCTTGATAGATTGAGTGAAACATTTCGGAAATTAAATTTTTGGGAATATCGCTGCGAATTTCGCCGCGTTCCTGCCCGCGTTGAATTATTTCCTCAAAAATTTTTTTAAAGTCCGGCGATAAATTTTTTGGTAACTGTTCAGGTTTATCGGAATGTTTAACCGCGCTTGCCAACAGCGGCAAAATAAATCTGTTTTCTTCGATTAATTGCGCGGTATTCATTGCGCAAAATTCCAAAAGTTCCAGTGACGAAGAATTTTTTTGCGCCATAAGTTTTTCTTCAACTTGCATAAAAAGTTCACGCACGATTGACATCAGCACTTCTTCTTTTGAGTTGAAATAATTATAAAAAGTTCCGACGCCCAATTTTGAACTATTCATAATGTCAGCAACTGAAGTATTCGCAAAGCCGCGAGTTTTAAACTGAATTGTTGCCGCGTCTAAAATTTTTTTGCGATTTTGAATTTTTTTCAACTCTCTGATTTTGCCAGCCACAGTTAAACACCTCCTGTTTTAAGGAATAAAGACTAAAGGATAAGGACTAGGGATTAGGGTTAAAATCTTTTGCCCAATTTTTTAAATCTGAAACGAGTTTTAGTTTCAAAATAATTAAAAGCAAACGGCGCAAGGAATATTATCGCTAACATTGGCATAAAACCTTTGAAAAATTCATAAACCATTTCTAAGCCGATAAGTTTAAAAATCAGCAGAAAAATCATTGAAACGCCGCCGACCGCGCCGCCAATAAGTACGCGCCGAATTTTTACGCCTAAATCAACATTTGTACTGAAATTTACAAAATTTTTCTCAAGTGCCGCGCCTATTAAAAACCCCAATGTAACGCCTATGCTGTCGATTGAATCAAGTTTTGCGGCAGTTGCCGAAACAATTATTTTGCCTTGCGAATAATCGACGGGATAAAATTTTGTAAAAATGTAAATTGCCGACACCGTACAAAAAATTATTCCAATTCCAAAAAAAATTTTGCCTAAACTTTTATCTTCGTCCAGCGCGTCAAAAATTTTATCAGCCAAAAATATTACAGCCAAAGTTTCAATAATCGCAATTAAAACATCTTGCGGCGTATGCACTCCCAAAAAATTTCTTGAAAATGCAACCGCTAAAATTATCAGCGCGCAGGGAATTATCAAACGCGGATATTTTTTTCTGTAAAAGTACGCAAGCCCGCCGTAAATTGCCGTTGTAAATTGCGTGTGTCCACTCGGCATTGAATAACTACTGGCTTTTTGCATTTCTTCTATTGAAGGGTGTATGCTTGAATCCAAAAACCACGGGCGATAAACGCACGCCGTATCTTTTATCAAAATATTTACAAGCCGCCCAAAACTTGCCACAAATAACAAAAATAATCCTGCGCGCTTGTTGATACACCAAAATAAAATTCCTGGAATTAATGCTGACAGCGGACTTTTGGGAATTCCGGTAATTAACGTTACAAAATTTTCTGCGCTGCCTCCCAAACTTTCGCGCAAATTTTGCAGCCACAATAAATATTCTATATCCATTTTTTTGCTCCAAATTTAATCAGTTAATTTGCCGCGCTTTTTCCAATTCAAAATCTATCAATTTTTTTACAACTGATGCCGCCTCTTCCAATTTTTTGTTATCAACTTTTTCAAGCGGCGCGTTTTTCTTTTCGTTAAGTTCAAGCATCGCCAATGACAACGCCAAATGCGTTACTGTAAGCGTTGAAGGAATTCCTGTTGATTCTTGCAGGCGCAGGAAAATATTTCTAACCAATGTAACAGCTTTTAAATAATCTGTAGCAAATCCAAATTGGGAATTTTGCCCGTTGGAAGGCGCGGCTATTGCCATGCCGTTATATTTTTTTTCTTTGCATTTTTTTACAAATTCGTCAATGATTTTTTTCAATTCTTTATCTTCCATTTTTTTACCTCAAATCAAAAATAATTCACTAATAAAAACAACTGCACAACATA
Source organism: uncultured Selenomonadales bacterium (assembly GCA_937915725.1). Lineage (GTDB taxonomy): Bacteria > Bacillota > Negativicutes > Selenomonadales > Selenomonadaceae > Quinella. The sequence goes on along the minus strand of CALGGV010000068.1, from coordinate 19,225 downwards.
AAACCGACACTTGAAATAAACTTGCGCCGAAAAATGCCGCGACAATTCCAATTATTAACGCCGCCGCGCCGGAAATTTCTGATTGCGTGGCGTGAATTATCGCCGGAAACGTCATAACCGCCAAAGTTACGTACGGCACGTAGTACAGGAACGAACGCACTTTGACATTTTTTATTTCTGTGCGGATTAATGTTAGCGGTAAAATTCTTATCGCTAAAGTTACTGCGCCCATTATCAAAATATAAATGTAAATTTCACTTGTCATTTCATTAACTCCGGAAAATACGTTTCAAGAAAAAAATTGTAAAAGTAATGACAACCGCCGGAATAAGATACAAAATAGCATTGGCAATTACAAACGCCGAAAAAGGAGCAGAGCCGCCGCTTGCAATGTATTTTTCGTAATTCTGCCAATTTAATATTGTAGTAATTGTGAAGGCGATTATTCCCAATATTGGTACAAGGTACAGCAAATTTTTCATAATTTATTTTTCTCCAAATTTCAAGGGGTAAATTTCTTCCTTAAGTATATTTGTACCCTTGAGGGACAATCGACGCGCTACGTTGATATTTTCCGCCAAAAAATCGATTTTAAATTTGTGTGGCAGTTTTTTTTTTATTTTTTTTTACAAGTCGGCATTTCTTTCTTTAAAAGAAAGAAACGCCTGGCAAAGAAAGAATCTTTCGCCCGCCTGCGTTTTTCGCGTCAAACAAAAAGTAATTCGCAGGTTACAGCCGCGTTTTCTCACTTTACCGTAATTTAAAGACCCAAGCAAAAACGGAGTGCGGCGGGCGTATAACGCGCTTTCTAATCTTATTTTTTTTAACATACTCTAATATTGGTACATTCATAATTTGTTTTTCTCCAAATTTCAAGGGGTAAATTTCTCTCTTAAGTAAATTTGTACCCTTAATTGAAAATCGACGCGCTACGTTGATATTTTAGCCCTTCTCGGCGGAGTTAAAAATCTTTTCCAAAATTATTGTTTATCTTTGACGGGGAATAAAATTGCCGCCGCGCCCGCTATTAAAATTGTCAAAAAAATTGTCCGTGTACCTGCTGAAATTATTCCACTCAAAAAAGTTTCAGCTAAAAAACTTGCCGCAAAACTCACAACTACACACACTGCCACGATTTTATCTTTTCGCGCAGGCGGGATTATTATTGCAATGAACATTCCGTACAAGGCAACACTTAACGCGCTGACAGCTGAAGGCGGCAAAATATTTCCTGCGATAATTCCTAACGCCGTACCAATAGACCAGCCGGGCAGTGCCGTCAACATTGCGCCGTAATTGTAGAAAGGATTCAGCCAGCCCTTACGCGCTATTGTAATTCCAAAAATTTCATCTGTAATATCAAATCCAACCAAAATTCTATGATAAAAAGGCGTGTTTGGCGAAAATTTTTGACTGACAACTGTACTCATCAATAAATATCTGGCGTTTGCAATGAAAGTCATTATTGCAATTTCGAGGTAGGGAGCGTGCGCCGCAATTAATGTAAAGCCTACGTATTCGCCCGCCGAGGCGTTGTTTAAAAGACTTGCCAAAAATCCTTGAAACGGCGTTAAGCCAACGTATCGCGCCAAAATTCCCAATGTAAATGAAACTACAAAATATCCTAAGCCTATCGGTATTCCGTCTCTAAAACCTTCAGCTAGTGCTTGTCTATTTTCTTTTAACATTTTTTTATTTCTTAAAATTAGGCAGTGGCTTAAAATTCCTACTGCCTTTTGCCTTTTGCCTTTTGCCTTTTGCCTAATGCCTCTTGCCTAATGCCTTCTGCCTAAAATTAAATATCTAAATTCTTTACCAGTAAAGCATTTTCTTCAATGAATTGGCGGCGCGGCGCAACTTGATCTCCCATTAAAATTGTAAAAAGTTCGTCAGCCTCTGCGGCGTCTTCAATGTCAACTCTTAACATTGTGCGTGCGGCAGGATCCATTGTCGTTTCCCAAAGTTGCTCGGGATTCATTTCGCCTAAGCCTTTATAGCGTTGAACTGTTACGCCGTCGCGTCCAATTTCGTCAAGTTTTTTAGTCAAGGCGTCGTCACTGTAAGTGTACCAATGACTTTTGCCCTTGCGAACTTGATAAAGTGGCGGCTGCGCAATGTAAACGTGTCCATGTTCAATCAGCGGTTTCATATATCTGTAGAAAAATGTTAAAAGCAAAGTGCGAATATGTGCGCCGTCAACGTCAGCATCTGTCATAATAATTATTTTGCTGTAACGACGTTTTGAAAGGTCGAAGTCGTCGCTAATTCCCGTGCCAAATGCAGTTATCATTGTGCGAATTTCGGCGTTTGCAAAAATTTTATCAAGGCGCGCTTTTTCAACATTTAAAATTTTGCCGCGCAATGGAAGTATCGCTTGAAAACGTCTGTCTCTGCCTTGTTTGGCACTGCCGCCCGCGCTGTCGCCCTCAACAATATAAATTTCGGTTTTATCGGGGTCTTTAACTGAACAATCAGCCAATTTGCCCGGCAAGCTTGAAATTTCCAGAGCATTTTTTCTGCGTGTAAGTTCACGGGCTTTTCTTGCCGCCTCACGTGCTCGCGCCGCCATGACTGCCTTTTCTAAAATTTGTTTTGTAAGAATTGGATTTGCCTCAAAAAATTCATTAAGTCCTTCAACAGTAACCGCGCCTACTAAAGAGCGAATTTCGGCATTTCCGAGTTTTGTTTTAGTTTGTCCTTCAAATTGTGGATTATGCAATTTTACGCTGATAACGCAAGTTAAACCTTCTCGAATATCTTCGCCGCTTAAAGTTGAATCAGCACTTCTCAACAAATTTAATTTTTTGCCGAAATCATTTGCAACGCGGGTTAAAGCGGCTTTAAAGCCTGCTAAGTGCGTGCCGCCTTCTTCAGTGTTGATATTGTTTACATAGCTGAAAATATTTTCTTGGTAACTGTCATTGTATTGCAGGGCAATTTCAACAACTGCATCATCGCGCTTGCCGTTAAAATAAATTGGCGTAGGATTGATTTTAATTTTTTTGCGGTTAAGATATTCCACAAATTGACTGATTCCGCCTTCAAAGTGAAACGTGTGCTCTCTGCCTTCGGGGCGTTTATCTTTCAAAGTGATTGTAATTCCGCTGTTCAAAAACGCAAGCTCGCGCAGGCGATATTTCAAAGTATCGTAATTAAAACTTGTAACAGTAAAAATTTCATCGTCCGGAACAAAATGCACGGTTGTCCCTGTATCTTCAGCAGTACCAATAACTTTTAAAGGTGTTACAGTGTTTCCGCGTGAAAAAGTTATTTGATAAATTTTGCCGTCGCGTCTAACTTCAACTTCCATAGATTTTGAAAGTGCATTGACAACAGAAACGCCCACGCCATGAAGACCGCCGCTAACTTTGTAACCTTCGCCGCCGAATTTTCCGCCCGCGTGCAAAACAGTCAAAACAACTTCAACCGCCGGCTTGCCGCTTTCGTGCATATCAACGGGGATTCCGCGCCCATTATCTGAAACTGTAATTGAATTGTCACTTTCAATCGTTACGTTAATTTCAGTACAAAAACCCGCCAACGCCTCGTCAATAGAATTATCGACAACTTCATAAACCAAATGATGCAAGCCGCGTTCTGAAGTGGAGCCAATGTACATTCCCGGGCGAAGTCTTACAGCCTCAAGCCCTTCCAAAATTTGTATTTGGTTGGCGTCGTATTCGCCCTCAACCGCGCTTACTTGTGCGTTTTCTAAATCCAGATGAATTTCTATTTCTTCCGGCGTTTGTTTTTCTTCTTGAATATTTTCTGATTCATTTTCAAAATTTTTATCTTCCACTTTATTACCTCCATTAAATTAAAGCGCAAAAAGTTTATCACAAAAAAAATAGCGCGGCAAGTTTTTTAGATAACCTGCGCGACAGATTAATTTGCAATTTTGTTGAAAGTATGCAATAATTGCACATAAAAATTTTCGATTATTATAATTTTGTTTTTGAAAGGAAGTTTTAAAATGGAAAACCACGTACGGACACCATTTCTGTGGGGGAGGGTAGTTTAAAATTTGATTTGCAGATGTTCGCAACTTACGAGGTCTCTTCATTTGAAGACTTTGATGATTTAGACTTGCAGGACGGCGATACAGTCAAATTAACAGGAAATATTACACTCCCCGAACCCGAATTTGTGTTTGAATCATATTCCTATCAACACATTAGTAGTTGTTTCTACGGACATTATAATATAACACTTGATTTAAATGGCTACACTATTACAGGTCACGGTTCAGACTATGATGGTATGGTATTTGTATATGTTTCTAGCCTCACGATAACAGACACTTCGGAAAATAAAACAGGTTCTATTGTCATCAGCAATGTTGTAAAAGAGGACGACATGAACGCTGCAGTTTGTGTTCAAGAAGCTACATTAACGATTGAAAGCGGTAATATTGGCAAAATTTACCAAGTAAGCGGCACGATAACAATTAAAGGCGGCACTTTCCATCAAGATGTTACAGGTTGGGTTGATTCAGCGTCAACCATTGTAAATAACGGCGACGGCACTTGGACAGTTACTGCACCTTCTACTGACATAACTAAAACCGAGACAATCGACGGCGTAACAGTTACTTTGACTTTCGACGGTTCAACAAGCACTTTGACAAATGCAGAAGGCAACGGCGTTACTTACGATTCAGATAACAACCAATTTACAATTACTTCAAGCGGCAAAACTAAAACTTATTCTGCAAGCCTTAGCAACGATGAAGTTACTGCAACTCTAGAATCTGCAGTTTATACGGCAACAGTGAACGGCGTTGAAATTACTTTCACTTACAATGGCAATTATGAATTGCAAAGTGCCACAGGTACGGGCGTTACCTATGAAAACGACTTACTTATAGTTGGCAGTAAAAACTATACCATAGCCTTAAAAAACGATGAAATAACATACGAAGAAATTCCGACAGATGGAATTATTTTTAACGCCAAAGATAATGTAACGGTTATTGGTACTCCTCATTCAGATAAGATCGAAAATCGCGGCTCAAATGTAACTGTCAACGCCAAAAGCGACAAAGATGAAATTACAAATAGCGGTGCAATGGTTTTTTACGGGGGAGCAGGCAATGATACAATAGAAAATACCGCGTCAAATGTTACAATCGACGGTCATTTAGGCAACGATTCAATTTCAAACAGCGGCGAAACTGTTACAATTAATGGCGGTTATGGCAATGACATAATAGAAAATTCCGGCGTCAATGTCACGATTAACGGTTGTTTCGGCAACGATACAATAATAAATACAGCTGCAACGGTTACAATTTACGGCGGCGCAGGCGGCGATTATATTTACAACAGCGGCTCGTACGTTTCAATCGACGGCGGAACCGGCAACGATACAATTATAAATAGCGGCGATGCGGCTACTCTTCTTGGCGGCTCGGGAAATGATATATTAACTGGAGGCAATTCAGCAGATTCACTTTGGGGCGGAAGTGGCAACGACACATTGAACGGCGGCTGTAATGACACTTTAACCGGCGGCGCAGGAAAGGATATTTTCATTTATAGCGGCGGCAACGCTACAATCACTGACTACGCGAGTCGGGATAAAATTCAAATTTCAAGCGGCACAATTTCCAAAACTTCTGTAAGCGGCGCAGATGTTGTTTTCACAATCGACAGTGGCACTTTAACTGTAAAAGACGGCGCGGGCAAGAAAATTACTGTTACAGATTCAAGCGGCAATACTACCACTCAAATTTATTCAAATACAAATACGAATGCACAGGCATTTAATATTTTTGAGGACAATAATTTTCTGACTGACGAAATAAATTTAGATTCCATTACCGAGCAAAAAGTTTCAGTTACTGAAATTCAACCTGCTGAAGAAAAAACTTTTGCGCAAGATTCAAGCATTGTTACCGCGTCTGATTTGGAAAAGTAAAACCAAATAAAAAAAATGACTCCCTGCTTAATGTGGGGAGTTTTTTTGTTTGCAGTTGCCAAAAATAATTACGGCGTATAAAATAGCGGCGGAGGTGTTGAACTTGAAAAGAGTTTACAATTTTAATCCCGGACCGGCAACTTTGCCGCTGGAAGTTTTACAGGAGGCACAGGCAGAATTTTTAAATTTCGACAATTCGGGAATGTCAATTATCGAAATAAGCCACAGAGCAAAGCCCTATGAAAAAATTCACAATCAAACTAAGGCTGATATTTTGGAATTAATGGGGCTCGGCGAAGAGTACGAAGTTTTATTTATTCAAGGCGGCGCGTCTTTGCAATTCGCAATGATACCGTTAAATTTTGCCACGAAAGAAAATCCCGGCAGTTACATTTTAAGCGGGACTTTTTCTTCAAATGCTTACAAAGAGGCGGCAAATTTGGGCGTCGGTAAAATCGCCGCGTCAACCAAAGATGAAAATTTCTGCCGCGTTCCCACTCAAGCTGAATTGAATATTGATAAAAATTCTGCTTACTTGCACATTTGCAACAACAACACAATTTACGGTACAGAATTTCATTACATTCCGGAAACCGGCAACATTCCGCTTTTTGCAGATATGTCAAGCGATATGTTAAGCCGCCCGTGGGATTTTAAAAAATTCGATTTAATTTACGCCGGCGTTCAGAAAAATTTGGGACCGGCGGGCGTTGTGGTGGTTGTTGCCAAAAAATCTTTAATTGAAAAATCTTTGGAAACTTTGCCTACAATGTTGCGTTACGATACTTTTTACAAAAAAAATTCGCTGTACAATACGCCGCCCGCGTTTAGTATTTACATGGTTGGAAAAGTTGTTAAGTGGATTAAAAATTGTGGCGGACTTGCCGAAATGTCAAAAAGAAATTCCAAAAAAGCCGAAATTTTGTACGCCGCCATTGACGATTCAAACGGCTTTTACAAAGGACACGCCACAAAAGACAGCCGCTCCTTTATGAATGTAACTTTCAGACTTCCCAACGAAGATTTAGAAAATAAATTTGTCGCGCAGGCGTTAGAAAATAATTTAAGCGGCGTTAAAGGTCATCGCAGTGTTGGCGGAATGCGCGCCTCAATTTACAACGCTATGACGATTGAGGGCGTCGAAATTTTAGCTGATTTTATGCAAAAATTCCAGCGTCAAAATTCTTAAGGTGATTTTATGAAATTGAAAAATAAAATTGCCGCGCTGTCTACTTTAATAATTTTTGAGACTTTCGGCACGGTAAATGCGGCAGAAATTGATAATGAATTGGCGATTCTTGCCGCCGAACAGGATAAAAGCGGCGAAAAAGTTGAAACTTTTGATCCGGATTCTTTGGAAAACGATAAAAATAAAAATAAAACTCGTGACGAAATTAAAGAGGAAGAAAAACGCCTTGAAAAAGAACGGGAAGAGGCACGTAAAAAAATAAAAGACGAACGCAAAAAAAGCCGCGACGAATTGAACGGTAAAGCCCCAATTTCAAAAAATCCCGCGCCCGTCGAAAGAAATGCCAATACAGATAAAAATTCTACCAATAATTCTTCCGCAAAACCTGTTGAAGTTAAACCCGTTGAAGTTAAACCTGTCGAAGAAATTCCACAAGTTAAAGAAGTTCAGCCGGTGGAGCAACCGCCAAATGTCAGCTTGCCAAATCCCGTTATAAGTTACGCCAGCTTTAATGAAATTGTTCAAAATGTAGGTTTTACGCCGCTTTATATTCCAAAAAAATCCGGCTACAATATTACTGCAATGCTAACGATTGATAATCGACTTGCCGAAATTCGCTACAGCCGCAAATGGGAGCCGTCAGTTTCTTTGCAAGTACGAACTTATCGCCGCGCCGCCGGTGAAGAATTGAAAGATATTAGCGGCGTTTACGGCGTCAAATGGCGCGTCAACATTACAAACGGAATTACAACTTATATTGCCAAAATCGAAGAAAATAAACACGTGGCGGCGTGGGCTGTCGGAAATTATACTTTTTCAGCTTACGTGGAAAATTTATCTTTTGCCGCTTTTTACGCGCTTGTTTCTGATGAATTAGTTGATTTATCTAATCATTACTACTTGCTGAACTAATTTTTTTTGTTGACGCAATGCTTTTTCAAAGTTATAATTAAAAGCGTAATAATTTTATTTTTATTATTTTTCTATTTGGTTTACAAATTCGAGTGCTTAAGTGTAGAGGAATTTTTTTGTTATAAAATATTTTTTTCTTGAAGTTGTAAGTCGTTTCTGTGTGTTTAATTTAAGGGAAGGGGGATTCAAGCGAAAGATATTAAAATTATTAGCTCGCTTATAAAAAATTAGTATCGCTAAATCAAACTGAAGGAAAAATTTATTTGCCGTCTGATGTAGAAGTTAAAGTTTTTTTCCCTAAAAATCAAGCTATATGCTAAAAATCTAACGAGAGGTTCGCACTTTTAATTCATATTGGTAAGGTTAAATTTGGCGTCAAATTTTTTCTGTAAAGATTGACAGCGAACGCAAAATTAAAAGCGAATAATTTTTTGCTTGAGTTCGTCTCTGCTAAAATTAAAAAAGCTAATTGTTTCAGCTAATCATACAGAATTTGGCAGGATAACTTTTGAAAATCTTAACAAATTTTTCTGTACGCAATAATTTTTAATCGAAATTGTAAACCTTCATGCATTGTCTTTCTTAAAATTAAAAGGAGGGTAAAAAAATGAAGGACATCAAAATTAGTAGTCCGCTTAACGGTACTTTAATACCGTTAAACCAAATCGATGACCCCGTATTTGGTAGCGGCGCAATGGGTCGTGGCGTGGCGGTAAAAGATCCCGAAGGGAAAGTTTACGCGCCTTTTGACGGCGAAATTACAGTTTTCTTCCCGACAAAACACGCTATCGGCTTAAAATCTAATGACGGAATTGAACTTTTAATTCACGTCGGTATGGACACGGTTAAACTTGAAGGTAAAGGCTTTGATGCAAAGGCTGAAGTTGGAGACAAAGTCAAAAAAGGGCAACTTTTGCTTGAGTTTGATTCAAACGTTATCAAAAAAGCCGGTTATCCCACAACAACTCCGGTTGTCGTAACTAACCACACAGAATTTGGCGATATTACTTTTGAACTCAACAAACAGTCAATCACAGTCAAAGCAGAGTCTGACGATGCAGGTGCAGGCGGCGGAGCTCCGGTTGAAAAAGATGCTGACGATGCACAATATGACGGCTTGCCGGATGAAGAGCGCGTTGCAAAATTAATCATGAAATATGTTGGCGGTCCCGATAACGTTCGTACTGCTGAACACTGCGCGACTCGTCTTCGTCTTATCGTCAATGATAAATCCAAAATCCAGGAAAAGAAAGTTGAAAATATTGACGGCGTTAAGGGACAATTCTTCGCCGCTCAACAATATCAGATTATCTGCGGTACAGGTTTTGTTGATAAAGTTACAGAAGAATTTATCAAATTAAAACCTTCGCTTGCAGGCGGTGGCGGAAAAGAAGCGGCTTACGCCGAAATGAGTTTGTTACAGAAAATTTCACGTACACTCGGTGACGTTTTCGTACCAATTATCCCTGTCTTGGTTGCAACCGGTCTTTTCATGGGCGCACGTGGCGCGTTACTTTCACTCGGTAGCGAATGGGATCCTACTTTCTTGCTTATGACGCAAGTTTTGACAGATACTGCATTTGCATTTTTACCCGCGCTTGTTTGTTGGTCTACAATGAATAAATTCGGCGGTACTGCTGTTATCGGTATTGTTTTAGGTCTTATGTTAGTTTTTCCGGGCTTGCCTAATGCTTACGTAGTTGGTGGCGCGGCGCAAGAATTGGCTGATAAAGGCTTAACTTGGATTGAAGCATATTCTATGCCGGAATTTGCGGGTAAAGTTCCGATTCCGTTGGATTTAGGAATTTTCACTGTTCCGCTTGTTGGTTATCAAGGCTCCGTTCTTCCTGCTCTTGTACTTGGTATTTTCGCTGCTAAATTGCAACATTGGCTCAAAACTTTTATCCCCGATATGATCGACTTAATCGTAACTCCTTTCTTGACATTAACAATTTCAATGGCTCTCGGTTTCCTCGTAGTTGGTCCTATCATGCACGGTCTTGAACAAGTTGTTTTCGGCGCAGTTCAAAACTTCTTAGGCATTCCTGTTCTTGGTGGTCTCATCATTGGCGGTTTGCAACAAGTTATCGTTATTTTCGGTGTTCACCACGTTTTCAGCGCGTTGGAAATTTATCTTTTGTCAACTCAAGGTTCCGACCCGTTCAATGCTATTATCACTTGCGCAACTATCGCACAAGGTGGCGCAGCATTGGCAGTTTCTCTTAAAACTCGTGACGGCAAAAAACGCGCCCTTTACATTTCCTCAACCGTTCCTGCATTCTTGGGAATTACTGAACCGGCGATTTTCGGTATTAACCTCCGCCTTATGAAACCGTTTATTTATGGTTGCTGCGGCGGTGCAGCCGGCGGCGCACTCTCAAGCTTTATGGGACTTGCCGGTACCGGTATGGGTATTACCGTTCTTCCCGGTATGCTCCTTTACATGAACGGACAAATTGTTCAATATATCATTGTAAACTTAGTGGCGTTAGCAGTTGGTTTCGGCTTAACTTACACGCTTTACACTTCTGAAGAATAATTTTTAATCGAATAAAATTAATTTGCCTCAAGTGGGAAATTCAATCCTGCTTGAGGTTTTTTTTATCAATTTTAATTTTTTTAATACGGCTTTTATTTTTTTGCAATAAAAAAGCCCGCCTCTTACAGCGGGGAAATTTTTTTTAGAATCATTAATTAATACAAATTCATATCGGTTGCAACTTCCTTGAGGCATTTTTCAAAGGCTCCGCGGCGCGCTCTCAAATTGCTGGCCTTTGAAGTAAATTCTTGACTTGTTGTACTAAAATCAATATTTCCGGAACGATTGACTAAATAGGCGTCAAGCTGAATTGTACTGCGATTTTTTTGACTGTGCTTGCCGTGAGTTTGAGTATCAATATTTTCATCAAGTATTAAAAATAAAACTTTGTTATAAGAATTACTGTCTACAAAGTCTATGAAATCTTGCTTGCGCGGTTTATTTTCGCCAATGTCATATCTGTTCATCATAAAAACTTGATATTGACGTTGAATTTTATCGCCGCATTCATACGCAGTTTGAGTTTTGGAGCCGAGATTTTTTTCAACGATTTTATAAAAATCTTTAGTTTTAAATTCTGCGCCGCCAATTATTACAACTTTTGTACTGTTGTAGGAATTTTGCGCGGCAAACGCTGTACAAGTTACAAAGGTTAAAATCATTGCCGCCAACATAAAAATTTTTTTCAAAATTATCATCTCCCAAAAAAAATTTACGATTTATTCTGCTACAAAATGGCTAAACTGTCAACTGTACTTTATAACCTAATCATCTAGTCAAGCAGCTAATTTTTTTACAAAATTATTTTTTTGGAACTGTAACAGATTCTTGCTTTACAACTTTGAAATAAAAATGGCGTTCGTCGTCCGGAGCCGTCAAAAGTTTTACTATTGCGCCCGGCAAAACTTCATTCCAAATTTCATCCGGCAAAGAAATTTCTATGTGCCCGTTAGGAAAACCATTTTTATATTCGGGAACTTCAGTCAAAATCCGCGTCAAAGAGTCTTTCAAATTTATATTTGACAAGCCGTCTTTTCTGCACGCCAAATATAATTTCGGCAAAGATTCTGCTTTACTTTCAATAATCAATTTGCAATTTTTCGCCTGTGCCTTTGTGCTGAAAAGCCCAAAACTTTTTCCCCATTCAAGATAATATGAAATTTCGGAGCGCGGGCGATTGTCTAAAGTCAAAGTGCTGGGTTCAGAATAAACCGTTGAGCCGCCCTTCAATTTATATTCGGCAATAACCGTAATAAAAAGTTCCCTGTGCGGCAAATGCGTTTGAGTTATCAAATTATCCTGCATATATTTTGAGGCGTAAATTCTATTCATATGGCGTTCTTTTGCGTCCTCAATGGTTGCGTAAACTTCGTCATCTTCATCAGTTTTGACTTTGTAATGAATCATATAAACATTTGTCGGCAATTTTTGCAAAACTAATTTTAAATCGTTGGAAATAATTTGCGTTTTATCTTTATCAATTTCGCAAGGTTCGGCGTTTGTAATTGTTAAAATTTCGCTGACAACTCCAAATTCTCGCGTTGCACTTATAACCGCAATTTTCATTAAATCAGCGTTCAATTCAAATTCACAAATTAAATCTGAACTTTCGGCGCGTTTCATTACAACGCCATTTCCCAAAAGTTCATCAATTTTATTTAAGTCAAAAATTTCTCCGGCGGCGATTGTAACTTTTTTATCGTCCACAATTTCTTTAAACCAAATTTCAAAATCGCCGGTTGACTGCCAATTAAATCTAACTCGTTCATCAAAAACCCTGTGCTCCAGTTTTTTTATAGGGCGCGGCGGAAGTTCCGGCAACAAATTTACCGTGACACCGTCGCTATATTTTAATGAACGTTCAGACTTCCAAACTTTGTTAAAATTATCTTTGTTGACTTCATCAATAAATTGCTGAATGCTTGAAATTGTATCTTCCGCCGAATAGTAAACACATTGCAGGCGATATTGATATTGCTTGCGATTTTTCACAAGTCTGTCAACAAAAGGCGATTCAACACAATCTGCCACGATAACATTATTTCCATCGTTGTCCGTTCGCAAAATTCGCACGCCCAAACAATTATCTGAAGGCAACTGCCACATAAATTTACAATGCCCGTCTTCAGTTTTGGCGATTAATTTATTGGCGGCAATATCGCTGTAGTGAACGACTTTGCAAGTTGCTGATTCAGAAACGGAACCAAGTCGCGTTGCAAAAACCGCGTAGCCGTACAAAACGCCGGAATGTATATCATTATCTTCAAATTCTATTTGCTCGGTTTTTTCAATGATAATTTCGCCGTCGTGATAATTTTTCGGTATTCCTTCAGTTTTGCGAACAAGTGTATAAAGTACGCCCAAATCGCTGTCCGGTTGCCAATGTAATTTACAAACTAAATTTGAACTTGTGGACGCAACGCTTGTTGATTTTGATTTTACAGCAATTTTTTGAACAATCGAATTTGCGGGCAAAGTATTTTTCGGTTCTGTTTCAGTGATAACTGCGCTAAGGCTTAAAGGTTTTTTCGGCTTAATAAGTCTCAATCTGTCCAGCGCAGGTTTATAATCTTTAATACGGCGCAAAATTTCCATACAATCGCTAACGGCTGTATCAGGGTGCGTGCTAAGTGAAGGAAGTTTTGCCTCTGCCCAACGTACAAGCTCGCGTTTTTTAAATTCGGCGGCGATTTTATTCATTCGCCATTCAATTTTTGTAAGGTCGGGCGATTCCGGCTTAACAATTTTTGCCTTTGATAAAGTATCAATGACTGCGGCTAAAATTTTATCGCTGTTGCCGTCGAAAGATTTTGCATTGCGTTCGATTAAGTCAAGCATAGCGTTTGCACGGTCTAAATAATAACCATAGCGGCGAAGTTCACTGAAAGAAAAATCACAATTTGTACAATGATCTGAATAGGAAGGCATACGCTTGCCACATTTTGGACACTCCACATAAAAATTTTCGCCGCAAACTCTGCAAGTTGAACGTTCAGCCTCTTCCCGCGTGCGAAAACTTTCAAACGCGCCGCAATTTGTGCAAGTCAAGCTGAAAAAATTTTCGTAAACGTCATTAACTGATTCATAAGGATCTTTTATAAGTCCAACGGCTTTATTGTAAAGTGCCGCGCTCAATTCGTAATTCAGCAAATTTGGAAATTGGCGGCGGATACGATTTATGCAGTTATCGGCAAAAAATTTATCACGCTTGAAAATTTCCGGCGCGGCTTTTAACTTGTTGAAAAAATCATGGAGACTTTCAATTTTCAGCGAATGATCGTATTTGAAACGGTTATCATCAGAATTAAAAATTTGAGTCTGCGCTAAATTCAACAAAGTTTTAATCGACTGCCACGCGGGGATAGGCGCAGAAACTTTTTTTGCCTCCATTTGAAAAATTTCGCGCAGTTCATCAGTATCACGGCGTTTATAAAAATCTGCCGACGGTTCAATTTGTTTTTCAAGATAATAAGCCAATTCGTAAAAATCGTGAACTTGCGAAGACCACGGGTAATTTTTTTCGTCAGGGACAGTTTGAAAGGCGGCAAAATTTTTTCTTAAATCAGCCATAACAGAATCAGAAATAAAATAGCCGTTCAAAATGCTTGTGACAGATTTTTCAGTTTTAACCGGCTTGACTTCAAATCCTTGCTCGCGGTAGGTTGCCTCAATCGTAGCAACGCTTAATTTTAATTTCTCTTTAATTTGCCGAATTTGTGAAGTGTTTACCTGTAGAGTTCCTGAAGTATCGCCGCGTTGAATGTCAATATAAAGGCGCAATTCTTCAACGCGTTTTTGTTTCAAAGATTCAGCCTCGCGTTGACGTAGCCGCGCATTTTCGATTGTCTGCAAAATGTAATTATCCATTGCCAATTCAGCTTTAATTTCTTCGGCGCGGTTAGGGTCAACTGTGGTATTTAATTCGGCGTTTAGGCGTTTTTCCCAATTTTCATAAGCTGCACGAATTTTTTTCAGATTGTCCGGCGGGTCAAATTCCAAGCCGAGCATTTCAAAAATATTTTTATTAGCCAAAAAAATCCTCTCCTAAGTTTTTGCATTATAACATTTTTTTTCAGCTTAGGGAATAGGAAAGAATTTTTAGTTTTGAATTAATAAATTAACCGTATTTCTCGTTTAATAATTTTGAACTGTTATTAAAAAAAATTTACAACTCCCAAATATTTTTGAGGTAAGAAAATTTGACAAAACAAAAATTTTTCGTTATCTTGTACTTAGTTTTTTAGCAACGAGTACTTTCTTTTTGGTTTACAAAAAATTTATATCTTAGTTGCAGAAATTTTTTTGCCTTGTTATAATAGCACTTAAATTTTCACGATGTTATAGAGGGGGGAATTTTATGACGAAAAATATACAGATTTTTTTTGGAGCAATGTTGTTAGTAAGTGGATTATTTTTGGGAAATTTAGAGGGAGCACCGGTAACGGATAATGCAATTCGTGAATCAACCGTAAATGAAGAAAATAAAATTCAAACTGAAAATGAAGTTTCAAAATTTATTGGAATAGTAAAAGTCGGATACGTGAAAGATACAGGTTTTGTTACAGAAGATCGCCCCGGTCATAAAGTTGGTTATGGTTATGAATATATGGAATTTTTATCAAATTACGCCCACTGTAAATTTGAATACGTCGAATTTAATCATTGGGAAGATTTAGTAGAGGCGATAGGACGCGGCGAAGTAGACGTTGCCCCGGGAATGCCCGGCGATTATCATCAACTGCCAAATACCACACGTACAGAGCACGTTATTGGGCGTTTTCCAATGGAACTTATATTAAGTAAAAATGGCGTTAAACCAAATATGAAAATTGGCAATTTGAATTCAAATTATCCTACGCCCGCTTTTCCCGGAATTGCGCAATCTGAAGGCTTTGCTTATGAAATGATAAATTTCAACAGATTTACTGATATGATGGACGCCTTCACACGTGGCGAAATTGATGGTTATATTGCGCCAATGGTTACGCCGCACGGTAACGAAAATGTTATTGCGCTTTTTGACAGACAAAGTTACCGCCTTTCAGTTACAAACTATAAGCCGGAATTGTTGCAGACAATGAATCTTGCAATGGAACAATTACTTTTAAATCAGTCAAATATTCGTGACAGATTAAATCAAAGATACACCTACGTTAACGGTTTCCCGCTGATTCTTAGCAAGAGTGAAAAAGATTATCTTGCAGAGCGAAAAAAACTTCGTACGGCAATTTTCCTTCATCGTCAACCATACGCCTACATTAATGCACAGGGCGAATTGGTCGGCGTTTTTCCTGACATTTTAAATCAGATCGCACAAGATTTAAATATTGAAATTGAACTCGTACCAACAAATTCTATTTCTGAAACTACCGAATTAATTAAAAACGGCGAAGTTGATTTTATAGCAGATTCAGTTTGTGATTACAGCTGGGCAGAAAATTTTGATATGATTCCTACGCAGTCATATTTACATATGGATTACGTTCCTGTAACACGTGACGGCGATTTGGAAAAAGATACTTCAGATTTTATTGTTGCCTGTATAGATGAAATGTTTCACACTGAGGCTTTTATCAATGAACTTTATCCAAAAGAAAGGCGATTAAATGTTTCTTCGCCGGAGGCTGCACTTGTTGCAGTTGCTGAAGGGCGCGCAGATATTGCTTACATTCGCCGCAATTCTTTAAATTCTGTAATTGAAAATTCCGGTACGTATTTTTTGACGCCTGCAACTGAATCTGTTTATTCAGAGCCGGTAAGTTTTGGCGTTCATGCCAATGAAGACCCGCGCCTTTGGCAAATTCTCAATAAATCTATCAGCCACATTGACAGCGATTTTCTCCGTGATTCAATCAACAAACATCAGCAAATTGAAATTAGACTTACGCCGCAATGGATTTTATATCATCACCCGTTCAGAGTTTTGGCGTCAATTTTTGTTGTACTTGCGGCAATAGCAGGATTTTTCATGTATCGCAACCGTATGAAGAAAAGACACATTGAACTTGTTGAACATATGGCTTACACTGATTTAAGATACAATTTGCCAAATGTTCCGTGGCTTGAACATAACGTCCCTATTGAATATGAAAATCTTGAAAGTGATAATCCCAGCGTTCAAACTTTCTTTGTAGTTTTTTCAATGGCTAGTACTGCAACCGTTGCCAAAGAATACGGGCGCAAAATTATAGACAAGCAATTTATGTCAATGTCAAAAAATCTTGAAAAAGATGAGCCGGTTATTTTTGTGGCGGCGGGTATTGACGTTGAACATTTAATTTGCTTTTGTAAAGCTGAAAATCTTGACGCTATTAAGGCGTGGGCTGAAGAGGCTATTCAAAAGTACAATTACATGGAAACTGCCGACGTTAATTCTAAAATAGTTTTGCAGATTCACGCCGGTATCAGTGCCTATACAAGAATGCTTTATGTTCAACAGGCGATTGATCGCGCAGTTATTGCTTGTCATCAAAATTCCGGCAGTAATGTTGTTGTCTTCGATGAAAAACTTGAAGAAAAACTGACAATGCAACATACGATTGAAAGTAGAATGGAACAAGCCCTGCGCGACGGCGAATTTCAACCGTGGTATCAACCGAAATATGATATTCGCACGCGCCGAATTGTTGGCGCAGAGGCTCTCGTGCGTTGGATTAGTCCGGAATTGGGATTTATGCCGCCGGGCAAATTTATTCCGCTTTTTGAACAAAACGGCTTTGTAATTCCGGTTGACCATTACCTTTTGGAAAAAACCTGCCAACTTCAAAAGGATCGCCTTGACGCCGGAAAAGAAGTTGTGCCAATTTCTGTTAATCAGTCACGCTTGCATTTTACTGAAGAAGGCTATCTTGATAAAATGAAAGCCATTGTTGAAAAATATAACCTTCCAAAAGGTTTAATTGAACTTGAAGTTACAGAAACTGTTTTTGGCGATTTTGACTCGAAAGGCGAAAAAGCTGCTGAAGATATTATCAGACAACTTCACGATTTGGGCTTTACAATTTCGATTGACGATTTCGGCTCCGGTTATTCAAGCTATACAATGTTAGGCAATTTGCCAATGGACGTTTTGAAAATCGACAGATCAATTTTGGTAGGCGCGGATACTTCCTCAAGAATGCGCCAAATTCTCGGCAATGTTATTAAACTTGGCAAGGCTTTAAAAATGAAAGTTATCTGCGAAGGTATAGAAACTGTCGAACAAGAAAATTTATTGTTGGAACTCGGCTGTTACTTAGGGCAAGGATTTTTGAACGCAAAACCAATGCCGGTTGCTGACTTTGTAAATTTCTTTGAAAAACGCAACGCTGAAGTTGATAATATTTCCAGTCATTAAAATTTAAAATTTATACAAAATAAAAAGCCGCTCTTTGGAGCGGTTTATTTTTTTGCAATGAAAAAACGGGCTTTACTGCCCGCCGAAAAAATTTTTTATTCGTGGATTATGAAACTGTATCCTGCGTCGAAAGATTCACCAACAGGAATTTTGTTAATACCTTCCTTTTCCGAAAAATCGCCGTTAAAATCTTCGTAGTCAGCATGTCCAAGCCACGGCTCGATACAAAGTAAAGGCGCGCCGCCTTTCGCCGGAGTCCAAATTCCCATATAGGGGAAATGCATTGCACGAATTGTAATTGACTTTGAACTTTTGCGGGAACAAATTGAAATTTCTTCAGATTTTAAATCGTCAAAAACAAGTGCATCGCCCTTAAAAAGTTCATAATTCAAATTTAATTCTTTACCGTCCAGCGTAGGTACTCTGTCATGAGAAAGGTTGCCGTTAGCCGCCAATAAAATCCTTGAAGATTTTTCTTCTGCGTCAAATTTCAAATAACAATCGTCAAAATTTTCGCCGTCAACAATCGGACATTTCAGCGCGGGGTGTGCGCCAATAGAAAAATACATTGTCTTATTATCAAGATTTTCAACCGTCCACATAACCTCAACTTTATTTTCGCGCAGAATGTAGGCAATATCCAACTGGAATTTGTAAGGGTAAACTTTCAAAGTTTCTTCGCTCCAACTCAAGCGAAAAGCAACTTCATCTTTCGCCTCACGAATGCATTTAAATTCGGAAGTTCTTGCAAAGCCGTGCTGAGGAAGTTCATATTCTTTACCTTCGACGCGGTATTTGTTATTTACAACTTTACCGACAAAGGGGAAAAGCACCGGTGAAGTATACTTCCAATATTGCGGGTTGCCGTCGTGAAGATATTCTGCGCCATCTTTTACGCCGGTAATTGATTTTAATTCCGCGCCGTGATCTGCAACAGTAATTTTCAAAACGTCATTTTGTAAAGTATGCAACATAAAATTAATCACTCCTTCAAATATTGTTGCGTCAAATATTCTGCAATTCGCCAAAAGTTCCTGCAAAAAAAATAGCAAGCCTAAGCTTGCCAAAAGTTTAAAAAATTTAATTTATCAAATAGCAGAAAAGCCTAAATCTAAATCTGCAATAATGTCATCAATGTGTTCAGTGCCGATTGAAAGGCGAATAGTGGCGGGCGTAATTCCGGAGCCCAGCAATTCTTCTTCAGTCATTTGTGAATGAGTGGTTGACGCGGGGTGAATTACCAGCGATTTAACGTCAGCAACATTTGCTAACAACGAGAAAATTTTCAAGTTGTCGATAAATTTTTTAGCTGCGTCCGCGCCGCCTTTAA
>CALGGV010000067.1 GCA_937915725.1 uncultured Selenomonadales bacterium | reverse complement strand
GTGTGGAGTGGGGGAAAAGGCGGTGATAACCTCAAAGCCTTACCTATCGCTATTAGTTGTTTCAATCAATCACAGGTTAAATTTACTCGGCTTTTTGGATTTATCGGCTTACGGCGAAAAATATTCAGCCAACAACGGAATTTTAGATATAGTTGCCGCGCTTGAGTGGATTCACGATAACATTTCCAATTTCGGCGGCGATAAAAATAATTTAACGCTTTTTGGACAATCCGGCGGCGGCGCAAAAATTTTATCTTTAACTGCAATGCCGGCGGCGAAAGGTTTATTTCACAAGGCGATAAATCAAAGCGGCGCGGTTGAGTTAATTGGAATGAGTTTGCAAACTCAAGACACTTCGCGTAGGGTTGCCGAATTGACTTTGCAAAATTTAAATTTGTCACCTGCTGAAGTTTCAAAACTTGAAATAATTCCATATGCTGAACTTTCACTGGCGGCGAATAAAGCATTTTTACAGGCAAGCAAAGAATTTGGCGCGGACAAAGTTTATCAAGGCGATAACGGCTGGTCGCCAATAATTGACGGCGTGAACGTTACACAAAATCCAGTTGTTGATGGTTTTTCCGAACAAGCAAATAACATTCCGCTTTTAATTGGAACGGTTACGAATGAATGGACAACAATGGACTTAATGTCACAAATGGCAACTTCACAAACTGATAATAAAAATACTTGGAGCGATTCACAAGTTGAACAAAAACTGCGCGAATAAAATAAGATCAAGCCGCGCCGGTTTACAATTATATTTTTGCATGGGAAACGCCAATAATGGGCGGCTTTGCAATGGCTTACCACTGCGCGGAAATTCCATTTGTATTCAACAACATTGAACTTTCGGCGGAGGCAACGGGCGCAACCAAAGAGACTTACAAACTTGCAGATACAATTTCGCAAGCGTGGATAAATTTTGCAAGGACGGGCAACCCAAATGCAAAAGGTTTACCGAAATGGGAGCCGTTTACCCGTGAAAATGCCGCAACAATGATTTTAGATAATAAATCTGTATTGCGTTATCATCACGACGAAAAGTTAATGAAAATTTTTGAACCGAATTACGAATGATGAAAATTTTAGTTTTAATATTGGCGGCAATAATTTTTGGCGGCTGTCAAAATGTAGAGTTGGGGAGCGTCGAAAATATGAAAAATTTTACGCAGGATACAAAAGTTGCTGACGTGATAAATTATAAAAATTTTGGAAATTACGGGCGGCTGATTTTTCCTGCGAATATCGATATTGACACAAACGCGCCTTTGAAAAATTTGGACAACGTTTTACTTTGGTACAACAATGTTAATCCCAAAAAGACTGTCGAAATTGTAAATTATTTCAAGGAAAAAGCTGACGCGGGCGAAAAAATTTTCTACGATATTTACACTGACGCCGAAAAAAATTTAGACCCGCGCAAAAGAAATACCGGATTGTTTTTCTTCAAAGGCAAGCCGAATGAAAAATTTGCAATTTGCAACGCGGGCGGCGGCTTTTACTACGTCGGCGCAATGCATGACAGTTTTCCGCACGCGCTGGAACTTTCAAAACGCGGTTATAACGCCTTTGCTTTAATTTATCGTCCAAATGCTCAAACTGCTTGTGAAGATTTGGCGCGGGCAATAGCTTTTATTCATGAACACGCGGAAGAATTACAAGTTGACACAAAAAATTATTCGTTATGGGGCGGCAGTGCAGGCGCAAGAATGGCGGCGTGGCTCGGCAGTTTAGGAACTGAAAATTTCGGCGAAAAAAAATTCCCGCGTCCTGCCGCTGTGATTATGCAGTATACGGGACTTTCTGAAGTTTTTGGAAATGAGCCGCCAACTTATAATTGCGTCGGTACGAATGATGGAATTGCAAATTGGCGCACTATGCAACGGCGAATTGAAAAAATTCGTGCAAACGGTACAAACGCTGAAATAGAAATTTTTCAAGGCTTGCCGCACGGTTTCGGACTTGGCGAAGGAACTGTTGCTGAAGGTTGGCTTAATCGCGCTGTAAATTTTTGGGAACGGCAATAAAATTAAAGCGATAAATTTTGCCAAAAATTGTTGACAGGTTATAGAAAATTTTTTTTAATTATATTAAAATTAGTTTAAATCTAAAAAAATTGGAGGCTTTAACAATGGAAGTTTCGCGCAGGGATTTATTCAAAATGGCGGGAGTTGCAGCGGCAACGGCGGCACTTGGCACATTTGAACAAAAAGCAGAGGCAGCATCTAATATCAGAATTTCTCAAGCTCCGGTTGTTGGTTGCAGAAATGTTACCGGCACAAAATACAGCGGCTCGGCGGCAAAAGTTTATTTTACAAAAAAACTTGATGCTGACAGCTTAATTAAAATGTACAATTTGGTTAACGGCGAAATTTTTGGCAAAGTTGGAATTAAACTTCATACCGGCGAAAAAAACGGACCAAATATTTTACCGCGTGAATGGGTAAGAAAATTTCAAGCACAAGTTCCCAATTCAAACATTATTGAAACAAATACAATGTATCTTGGCGACAGATACACCACAGAAGGACACTTGGAAACTTTGAGAGTAAACGGCTGGAATTTTTGCGATGTTGATATTATGGATAGAGAAGGCGGCGTTGAATTTCCAATTAAAGGCGGCAAACATTTACAAAGTATAATTCTCGGAAAAACTTTACCGACTTATGATTCTGTAATTGTTTTAACGCACTTTAAAGGACACTCAATGGGCGGATTCGGCGGCAGTTTGAAAAATATTGCTATTGGTATGGCAAGCGGACAAATGGGCAAGCGTCAAGTTCATGGTTATACTAAAGGTACAAATATGCCTCCACAAGGCGAAGATTGGGCGCACAATATGCCGGTGCAAGATGAATTTATGGAGCTTATGGCGGACAGCGGCAAGGCAACCTGTGATCATTTCGGCAAGCACATTGTATTTATAAATGTAATGCGCCGAATGAGTGTAGATTGTGACTGCGCGGGCGTGGGAGCGGCTGAACCTACAATGAAAGATATTGGAATTTGCGCCTCAACAGATATTTTGGCGATTGATCAAGCGTGTTGCGATTTTGTTTACAGTGCGAATGACAGTAAAGACCTGCGCGAGCGTATCGAAAGTAGGCACGGCTTGCATCAACTTACCGCAATGAGAAATATCGGCTTAGGAAATTCTCAATACGAATTAATTTCTGTTGATTAAAAAATTTTTAGTCAATTTCGCTAGGGTATGTTTACAAATGGGAGATTAAAAGGCGCACAGGACGCCCGCCGCACTCCGTTTTTGAAAAAAAGAAAAGCCGACTTGTTAATTATTTAAACTTTGTAAACAAACCCTAAATTAAAAAAATCAAAATTAAGGCGTCTAACTTTTTATTTTGGTATGAAGTATCATAAAATTTTTTGAAGGTGCCTTCGCGTCGATTTTAGAGCCCATTTTGGGGATTTTATTAAAACTGAAACTTAAAAAACCCGCTGAAAGAAAATTTTTACAGCAGGTTTTTTTATTTGCGCAGTTAGAAAAAAATTATCTGACTTCTTCTCCATATTTTGCCTTAATGGCGGCTTTGTGATTGTACATTGCAACATCAGCTTTTTTGGAAACTGATTCAAAATCCATACCGTGTTCATAAATTCCGAGCCCGCGTGCAACCGAAACGTTCAAAGTATCTCCCGCTGCCTCAAAAGTTTCAGCGTCAACTGCCTCATCAAAAAGTTTCAAAAGTTCTTCCCGCCTGTCGTAGTCTTGATTTTCCAAAATCGCCGCAAATTCATCGCCGCCAATTCTATAAACTGAACTGTTAGCAAAAACTTTACTTATAACTTTAGCCGCGTGCCGTAACATTTCATTGCCTGCCTCGTGTCCGTAATTGTCATTAACCTTTTTCAAAAAGTTAGCGTCGAA
This sequence comes from uncultured Selenomonadales bacterium, assembly GCA_937915725.1. Classification (GTDB taxonomy): domain Bacteria; phylum Bacillota; class Negativicutes; order Selenomonadales; family Selenomonadaceae; genus Quinella. The sequence continues at coordinate 20,897 of CALGGV010000067.1, read as the reverse complement.
AATAACAACGCCATAATTTAGCGCAGAATTTAATTTGCTGTGCTCGTCCAATTCAGCTCTTTTGCTGATATAAGCCGCCGCGTTTAAAAGCCCGGTTAATTTATCACGATAAACATAAATTTCTAACTTAGCCGCCATTTCACGAATACTGCGCACCAAAATTCCTAACTCGTTGCCGGATTCATAAGAAATTTTAACGTTTAAATCGCCGGAGGCAATTCGCCGCGCCGCCTCTGTCATTCCTGCCAAAGGTTTAATTGCTTTGGAGGCAAACAAAATACTGACAAGCGAAACCAGTATTGCAACTAAAACTATTGCGGCAATTAAATGCATCATAATTTTGTTTCGCTCTTCATGAACGCGGCTTAAAGGAATTGCAATTCCGAGCCACATACCGTTTGTTAAATACAATTCAATTTCTTGAAAATCGGGATTAGGTTGAAATACCGCGCCTTGTGGCAAGTCTTGATGATAAAGTACCAAATTGTTTCGATTCATAATATAAGCGTAGCCGTAATCGTAAATTGACATTCGGCGCAATTCTTGAATAATGAAATTAAAATCAATATCCATACCGACAACGCCAATAAATTTTCCCTCAAGAAAAAGCGGCGCAACGTACGAAATGACATAAAAATTTGTAACGGCGTCAACGTATGGTTCAATCCAAGTTGCAGTTTTTGACTTCATTGGAAGGTAATACCAGCCTACATTTGCAACATCATCGGGATCAAAAGGCGCAAGGTCAATAGGCGGACGTTCCACAAAATTTGAAAGTTGCCCTTCCCAACGCGCCTCTTCCCTTTGCATTGAAAAACCGCCGCTTGTTCCTTCAATTTCCGGAATTAAGCGCAGGTAATACGAAATATTGCCGTCAATTCCCAGACCAATCGCATTAAAATTTTGTTTCATTTCTGTAAGATAATTTTTTCTGTACTCTGAATCATCAGCCAAACGTTCGTAACTTTCCAAAGAATTTAAGGCTTGCAATTTCATACCGTTTACAGCTTGCCTAACTAAAAAGAAAGTTCGATACAATCTTTCACGGCAAATAGCACTCATTGCATGCAGTGAATCATTAGCGTGCGAAGTTACCATTTCGCCCATTGCTACCGAACTTCCCCAGCCTAAAACTGTTGCCGACAAAAATACAGTCTGCGATACCAAAAATACAACTTCCATCATTATGGAGCGGCGATGACGCAACATTAAATACAGCATTAACAAAAGATAAATATCAATCATTGAAAGGCATTTTGCCACGAAAAAAAGCCAAATGCTGACAAAATCCATTCCATAAATTTGAAACTTGTCCAAATAAAAAACGCCCAATGGAAAAAGTGAATAAAACCAAAATGCAATTACCCACGCTTTTTTTGTTTCAATATTAATTTTGTCGTCCGGATTTATTGGCGGTGTTTTAGAAATTCCTGCAGGATTGTACAAAGTGTAACCGTTGCTTGCCAATAAGAAAAACCACGCCAAATCTAAAAAAACTGCTATGAAAAAATCGTTGACAAAACACGCAAAAATAAAAATTGGCAGTGTAGCTTTTCTTGCCGCAAAAAACCAATCGGTTACCATTTCAAATTCAGCCGCGCTTGCCGTCAAGCCTCGAAAGATTGAAGTTACCGCAAAAGTTATGAAAAAGACTGCGATAAATTTTTTAAGCGTATGAACTCGAAGTGCCGGAGCGTTTTCGTCTGTGTCAATTAAAATTTTGTGCCAAAGGAAATATGGTAAAGAGCCCGCTAAAAATACCCAAAAACCTTTAAACCAAATGTATAAATAATCGCCGCCGCTCATTCCGCCGGAAATAAAATTTTCCAATTCAGGCGTTGAAAAAATTCCGCCAATATAAACGCCCGCTGCCGCCCACGGTCCCCAAATTAAACCTAACATTGGCGGCAAAAATGTTGCAACTCCAAAAATTTTTTCCGGCATTATCAAAATCAAGCCCGCATATTTTGCAACAATAAAGTACAAGAATGCTGACAGGCAAAAATGGTAAATTTTCTTTTTCACTTGTCATCATCCTTTTCAAAATTTTTTTCCATATCAATTAAAAAAGCCTTGCACGCCTCTTCGCCGTACTTTGCCTTTAACTGTTCGCGCAGGGGCTTTACTTTTTCTTTGAAGACTTCCAATTCTTCCGGCGTTAAATCTATGACTTCTAAGCCGTCAGCCTCAAATTGGGCGCGGATTTTTCTTTCTGTATTTTCCAGATAATCACGGCTCCATTCGCAAGCCGCATGCATTTTATCACGGAGTAATTTTTGAGTTTTCGGCGGTAATTGCTCAAAAGTTTTTCTGTTTGCAACAAAAAGATAATTTTCATAAAGATAATTCCAAACAGTCATATATTTTTGAATTTCGTTTAATTTGCCGGAACGCATAAGAAAAAAGCCGTTTTCTTGCCCTTCAATGTAACCTTGACGAATTGCAATATTTAATTCACTCCAACTTAAAGGTACTGGCGTTGCGCCGAGTGTTGAAAATAAAAGCCGGTAAACTTCGCCGCCCAATACACGAATTCGCAACCCTTGTAAATCTTCCGGCTTGTGAATTGGATTTCGATTGTTTGTCAGTTGACGCATTGCGTTATGTGTAGAGCCCAAATATACCAGCCCATATTCAGAAAGAATTTTGGCGTAATAATCGCCGCCTGTGCTGTCAATAATTTTCCGTGCCTCTTTGTAACTTGAAAAAGACCAAGGGATAGTTGAAACTTCCAAGCGCGGATCAAGCATTGACATAGTACCGGCAACATACGCGCCCAAATCTACCGAGCCTTCAGTCAAGGAGCGCACAGCCTCATTTGTATTGCCGCCGTTTAATTCGTCGTTTGGATAAAATTCTATTGAAACATTGCCGCCGGATGCAACTGAAACAAGTTCAATAAATTTCTTTGCCGTCAAACTTTCAATTCCTTGTTCTGTACCATTGGCAATCATTACTAAACGTACTTTTTCATATTCTTCAGCTTTTTTTTGAGTTTCTTTCCGTTGTGCGCCGCAACCACTCAAAATTGGAATAATTATCAGTAAGAAAAAAATTGACGCAAAACAACGCCGTATCATGGAGATTTCCTCCGTTTCTGCTTAAAAAATTTTTTCAAGACCTGCGCGAAAGAATAGACCTACTAAAAATACTAAAGATAATAAAAAAACTTTCTATAAGGAAATAAAAAATCCTGCTAATAAAAATGCTGATAATTTGTCAAGAATCGCCGGAAAAATTTTGCACGGTTTTTATCTATATGCTAAAATAATAATCAGTTGAAAAAATTTGCAGAAGGGAAGAAGGAGCGCGGAGAAATAGTTGGATAGCGCGAGGATAACTATAACACCGCGTCAATTTTATGAAAAAGAATTTAAAAAAATTAATTGTAGCAACAATAATTACTTCAACAATAAATTTTGCCGGTCTTTTTAATGTGGAAAGTTCGCCCGTATCTGAAAATTCTGCTGAAGTAACAAGAAATTATGAAACTTTGAAAGTTGGCTATGTTGTTAATACCGGCTTTATGTCCGAAGATCGCCCGGGACACACTGTCGGCTATGGTTACGAGTATATGGAATTTCTGGAAAATTACGTTCCTTGCGAATTTGAGTACATTGTCTTTGACGACTGGACAGATCTTTTAGACAAACTCAACAACGGCGAAATTGATATAATCCCAAATTTGCCCGGCGACCACAAATGGCTGATAAATGCAAAATCTACAGCTCACGTTGTCGGACGTTTTCCAATGGAATTGGTTATTACCGAAGATAAAATTAAGCCGCAAATAAATTTGGCAAGAGTGCGCACAAATTACGATACGCCCGGACTTGACGAAGTTGCACGCACTGAAGGTTTTCAATACACTTTTACAAATTACAAAACTTATCAAGACGTTATTGACGCTTACGATCGTGGCGATGTTGACGGCTACGTGGACGCGATGCTTTTTTACAACAAGTCTAAAAATACCTATGCAGTTTTTGACAGGCAAAATTACCGCCTTTCTGTTCGTGCAGACAGAACAGATTTACTTGACAGATTAAATTGGGCAATGGATCAACTTTTAATGGATCAATCAGATATTCGAGACACTTTGAAACGCAAATACAACCTCAAGGAAGGTTTTCCGTTGCTTTTAAGTCGTAACGAAAAAGATTTTTTGGCGGAAAAGAAAAAACTCCGCACTGCAATTTTTGTTTACCAGCATCCCTATGCTTACTTTGACGACGCAGGAAATTTGGTTGGAGTTTTGCCGGATATTATCAAAAGAATTTCAGAGGATTTAAAAATTGAAATTGAAATTGTTGAGACGCATTCCTTTGAAGAAACGCGGGATTTAATGGCGGAAAGCAAAATTGATTTTGTTGTTGATTCAGTTTGTGATTTCAGTTGGGCGGAAAAATACAATATCAGCCCTACTCAAAATTATTTTAGGCGGGATTATGTTCCGGTAACACGCGCAAATTACAATACTGAACCTAAGCTGCAAAAAGTGGCAACCTGCGCTAATTTGTGGTACACCGCAGATTTCATCGAGCAAAATTTCCCAAAAGAAAATATTTTGTACCTTCCAACTATTGAAGAAACTTTAAAAGCTGTAAATGACGGGCGCGCAGATGTTACCTACGTTGCGCGGGATTGTGTTCACGCGCTGATTGAGGCAACTGAAACTTACGATTTGGAAATTGGCGCAGTTTCTGCTTACAGCGAATTGATAAGTTTGGGCACTTGCAACAACGGTGATTTAAGATTGTGGCACATTCTCAACAAAGAAATAAATCATATCGATGTTAGCTGGGCTCGTGATATGCTGAATAAACACCGCCAAATTTCCGCGCCTTTCAATCTGAAAAAAATTATTCATGATAATCCTTTCAAAGTAATTTTCTTTTTCGGATTTTTAATTTTGGCACTTGGAGCATATATCTACCGGCGCAAAATGAATAAGAAAAATTTTGAAATGGTACGGCGTATGGCGTACACAGATTCAAGATATAATTTGCCAAATGTTGCGTGGCTTGAAATGAAAATTCCCGTTGCACTTAAATATTTGCAAGAAAATAATCCTTACGCCAAAACTTTCTTTGCAGTTTTTTCAATGGCAAGCAACGCCGTTATGACAAAAACCATCGGTCATAAAATTATTGATAAACAATTTCACGCATTGGCGGACGGTTTAAAAAATGAATCGCATGTAATTTTCACGGCGGCGGGAATTGACGTCGGACACTTAATTTGTTTTTGTCAAGCTGAAAATGTAGAAACAATTTCAAATTGGGCGGCAACAATTATAAAAAAATACAGCTATATGGACACGGCTGACGCCAATGCAAAAATCGTTGTACATATGAAGGCGGGAATAAGCGGCTACGATGAAAGCCTTGACGTGCAACAGGCGATAGGGCGCGCTGTTACTTCTTGTCAACAAATTTCAACAAATGACGTAAAAATTTTTGACGAAAAATTGGAAGAAATTTTGACAACCGAACATGATATTGAAAATCGAATGATTGACGCGCTGAAAAATGAAGAATTTAAGGCGTGGTATCAGCCGAAATACGATATTAAAACTAAAAAAATTGTCGGCGCAGAGGCTCTCGTGCGTTGGATTAGTCCGGAATTGGGATTTATGCCGCCCGGCAAATTTATTCCGCTCTTTGAACAAAACGGATTTGTTATTCAAGTGGATTATTACATTTTGGAAAAAACTTGCCAACTTCAAAGGGAACGCCTTGACGCAGGAAAAGAAGTTATACCAATTTCAGTTAATCAATCGCGTTTGCATATGACTGAAGACGGATACATTGATAAAATGAGTGCAATTATCAAAAAATATAATTTGCCGCCAAATTCGATTGAACTTGAAATAACTGAAACAATGTTTGGAGACTTTGATAAAACAGCTGCGCGACAAAACGCCAAAAGAATCATCAACGGCTTAAAGGCAATGGGCTTTACAATTTCAGTTGACGATTTCGGCGCGGGTTATTCGTCATTCAGTTTGTTAAGTAGTTTACCAATGGACGTTTTGAAAATTGACAGGTCTGTTTTGACGGGCGCGGACACTTCCCAAAAAATGAAAAAGATTTTGGGCAAAGTAATTGAACTTGGACAATCTTTGGGAATGAATGTAATTTGCGAAGGTATAGAAACTGTTGAGGAAGAAAATTTATTGCTAAGTTTAGGTTGCCGTTACGGACAGGGATTTTTAAACGCTAAGCCAATGCCGGTTGACGATTTTATAAATTTCTTTGAGAAACGCAATGCCGAAGTTGCAAGTAATATTGTGCTTTAAATCCCCGCTAATTTAAACGTTACAGCCCCTTCAAAAAGTTTTTAGTAATTTTTACTTAAAAAAGTTTAAAGCCCGCTTAAAATTGATTTTTTCGGGAATAATGCCGTAGTTTAATTGCCACAAAATAGAATGGAGCCAAAAAAAAATAATGGAACAAGCAAGTCAAAAGGACGTCCTAACAGGGCTACCTAGTATGACCTACTTTACAAAGTTTTCACAAGAAATTTTATCTGACGCGGAGGCACTAAAAAAGGGCGTAGTTTTTATTCATTTCGATATAAAAAATTTTCGTACTTTCAGTTATCTGCATGGCTTTGACGAAAGTGACAGATTGCTAAGTTATGTTGCCTCAGTTATCGCTGAAACTTTTCCTGAATTCTGCGTTTCAAGATGTTTCAACGATAGATTTATTGTAATTGCAAAAAATATGGACGTCGAACGCCGAATTAAAATTATAAGAAATTCGGTTGCTTTTTTTTATCGCCATGAAGAAATTATAATGAAGGCGGGCGTTTACATTGTCCCAAATTCAACCGGTGAAACTTCAGCGCACGCTCAAGAATGCGCAGAAATTGCCTGTGAATCCGTCAAAGACTCCGAAACAGTTCACTTTGCTTATTTCAACAGCGCGCTGGGCAAACGTGAAAAATTGCGCCGCCATATCGTAGAAAGTATCAATGAATCTGCAAGCAACGAATATATCAAAGTTTATTATCAGCCAATAGTTCACGTAGTCAACGGCAGAATTTGCGCCTATGAAGGTTTAGCGCGTTGGGAAGATCCAGAATACGGTTTTCTTTCGCCGGCAGATTTTATCGGCGTATTGGAAGACGCCCGCTTGATTCATAAGTTAGATGTTTTCGTTTTGAGAAAAATTTGTTCACAAATGAAAATGTCAATGGAGCGCGGCTTTCCGATTGTTCCTGTTTCAATAAATTTAAGCGCGTTGGATTTTCAATTTTTAAATATGCCGTACCTTGCGTCGGAGGCGTTGAGAATTAACAACTTGCCAAAAAATTTGCTGAACATAGAAATTACAGAACGTGCACTTGGTGAAGAACGGCAAGAAATTTATGACGTGCTGGAAAAATTTAAACACAACGGCTTTGAAATTTGGCTTGATAATTTCGGCAGTAAATATTCTTCGCTGAATGTTTTGGAAGAAATAAATTTTGATTTACTGAAAATTGACAGGCGATTTTTGCAAAATTTTCATAATAAGGAACGCTCGCGCCTTATCTTGAAAAATATTATGAATATGGCAAAGGAATTGGGAATTAGAACTTTAATGGAAGGCGTCGAAGATGAAGTTGTTTTGGAATTTTTGCGCCAAACGGGTTGTGAAAGTGCGCAAGGATTTTTATTTGGGCGTCCCACTCCTTTTGAAATGTTGGACCATTCGCCAAATCGCCATGAAAATCCTAACGAAAGAAAATATTACAACGCAATAGGGCGCGTCAATTTACTTTCTCAAACGCCGCTTAAAACCGGTTGGACGGCAAATTTTGATTTTGAAAATATCTCTTCTGAAAATATTTCTGCGCGGTTGCCGGAAATTCAAGACAGTCTAAATTTTATGTTGAACGGTTTACCACTCGCTATTGCAGAATTTGACGGGCAAAGATTTAAATTTTTAGTTTCAAATTCCGGTTTCAGAAATATTTTTAAAAATTTGGGACTAGGTGAAAAATGTTTGCCAAATGATGTTTTCAATAATTTTTCTCTACCTTTTGCAATAAAAATTCGCAGTACTGCGCAACAGTGCATAAAAACCGGCGCGGAGGACAGCTGCGATTTTGTTACAAGCGAAGGATTTTTTAGTATTCGCCTTCGTTGTATCGCTTACAATTCAGAAACTAAAACCGGCGCGTTACTTGCCATTGTCGATTATGTTTCAACTAATCTTTCAATCCGAAAAGAAAAGCGGCAAAACGTAGCATTAAAATTTTTGTACACGCTTTACAGCCGCATTGATTTAATTCACGGCGATGGAACTGAAGTTGAAAATATTTATATAAGTTCCTCGCGCTACATTGAAAGTTTTGTTAAAGGTTCTGTTGAACAATCAATTAGAAATTTCGCTGAAAAAAATATTCACGTAGAAGACAGAATTAAATTTGAAAAATTTTTCGACCTTGAAACAATCGAAGTAAGGATTAATGAAGTTGGCGGTAGCCACGTTACAGATTATTTTCGCACGCGCAATGAACGTCATAATTTTACGTGGCAGATGTACATAATTATTCCAATTATTTATCACGGCAAGAAATATTTTCTTAGCTGTGCAAGAAATATTGACGCTGAACGCACTAAGCGTTTACCGGAAATTGATAAGCAAGGAATGGAATATTACGATATGCCCGGCAACCCAATTTTTCTTTTGCTTGCAAGCCGCGCTTTTACTTCGATTTTAGGTTACGGCTCTTTTGAAAAATTTTTGTACAATTCTTTTTATCTTGAGGCAGATTTAACCACTAACAGAATTTTATACATGCATCTTGGTAAAAACACACATTCAAATTACATTTCAAAAAGTTACAATGAAATTATTCATGATGTTGTTTTGAATATGGCATCTCATGATTCTAAAATTAAGATTGAAAAATTTTTTAATTCTAAAAGATTATTGGAAGAATATTCACACGGTAAAATTTCCGCCGAAATAGAATTTTTAAGTCGCGCAGATTATAATTCAGAGCCGCATTGGTTGCACGCCGCTTATCAAGTTCGAGAGGCTCCGGAAGTCAATGAAGTCCACGCCTTTTTTTTAATATTTGATATTGACACCTACCGCCGCACAAATGAAACAATGATTAACTTGATTGAACGTGACAATTTAACCGGCGTATACAATCGCAGGACGGCGGTTGATCTGATTCAAAAATTTATAGCGGACGAAGATTTATTTGCGTTCGTAATTTTAGACCTTGACAATTTTAAACAGATTAATGATCGTTTTGGGCATGACTGCGGCGACGGAATTATAAAAGACGCGGCGGCAAGAATGACTGAACATTTTGAAGATACAGGAATTATTGCACGTTTGGGCGGCGATGAATTTTTGGTAATTTTAAAAGATATTTCGCCGTTTGAAATTGAGGAACGTTTACAAAATTTTAGCACGCAGACAAAATCCATTTACTACAAAAATAAACAAGTAACTTACACAATGTCTATCGGCTACTCTTTATTTCCGGAGCAAGGCAAAAGTTACAGGCAACTTTATCAAAATGCAGATATGGCTTTATACGCAGTGAAAATGGCAGGCAGAAATTCTTTCAAAAAATTTTCTATGAATATGATTGCCGAAAATCGCGCACAACTCGGCGTTAGTCTTTCACAAATTTCTGAAGGTATGCCCGGCGGCTTTTTACTTTATCGCGACAATGAAAAGCAAGAAATTTTATATGCTAACACGCGCCTTTGGAAAATTTACGATTGTGAATCGCTTGAACAGTTCAGAGAATTTACCGGAAATAGTTTTCGCGGTTGCGTTCATCCAAACGATTGGGATAAAGTTCATCAAACTATTAATGAGCAAATTGAAATTTCCGAAGGCTACGATTATGTTCGTTACAGGATAAAGACTGCGAAAGGCGATACTAAAATTATTGAAGATTTTGGGCGGCTTGTACATTCTGCGGAGGACGGCGATATTTTTTACGTTTTTATTATCGATTTTTTGGAAAAAGAAAAACTTTGGGATTTCGTCAAAAATTGTTAAAAAATTAAGGGAGTAGTTTTAAATTGCTACTCCCTTTTTCCTTTTCATTTCCCTAAATTAACCGCCGAGATAAGCCTTGCGAATATCTTCACTGGCGGCTAATTCTTTTGCGTCGCCGGAAATTGTGATTCTGCCGGTCTCCAAAACGTACGCACGATTAGCGATTGACAACGCCATATTTGCATTTTGTTCAACGAGCAAAACTGTTGTACCGGTTTTATTTATGTCAACGATAATTGAAAAAATTTCACGAATTAAAAGCGGCGCAAGTCCCATTGACGGTTCATCAAGCAGTAAAAGTTTTGGACGACTCATTAACGCCCTACCCATTGCGAGCATTTGTTGTTCACCGCCTGATAATGTTCCTGCCATTTGCAATTTTCTTTCTTCTAGGCGCGGAAATCTGCCAAAAACCATTTTAAAATCTTTTTCAATTTCGGCTTTATCTTCACGAATAAACGCGCCCAATTCCAAATTTTCCATAACAGTCATTTCAGCAAAAATTTTTCGCCCTTCCGGCACTTGCGAAATTCCCTCACGAACAATTTTATTTGCGGGCATTCCGGAAATATCTTTATTGAGAAATTTTATTGTACCGGTTTTTGGTTTTAAAAGTCCGGAAATTGTGCGCAGTGTGGTAGATTTTCCCGCGCCGTTCGCTCCAATAAGCGTTACAATTTCGCCTTCGTGGACATTCAAACTTACTCCCTTAATTGCGTGAATTGCGCCGTAATAAACATTTATATCGTTAATTTCCAACATTGCCATAGCAAAACTCCCTTCATTTGTCGTGCATTGATACAAATTCTTCTACACGATTAAAATATTTGAAATTCTCATAGATTTTATCCAAATCCCAATTCCACCATTTAATCCTTAGCAACGATTCAATTATATTTTCAGAAAATCTGTACTTGATAATTTTAGCGGGGTTGCCGCCAACAATAGCATAGGGCGGAACATTTTTTACAACAACGCTATTAGAGGCAACCATTGCGCCGTCTCCAATTATCAAAGGTTTTTCCGGATTTGTATTTTTCAAACTACAGCCGCGCCCTATCCAAACATCATTGCCAATAATAATTTTGTGCCCTGTTTGAGGCGATAAAAATTCTTGTGGAAAATCCCAATCAAGACAAGTTATACAATAATGAGTTACATTATGATAATTATGGACACTATTCAAACCCAGTTCAAATCTTCCATTCCATGATATAGCAGAAAAATTGCCAAAAATTATTTCGCTGCTACCTCCAACGCTAGTTTCAACAATGTTATCTACGTTTATCCTAGTTTTTCTGCCGAGCTTTATAATTGTATTTTCTTGCAAAATTCTATAAACACGCGGATAAATTGCATTTGATTGATCTGTAAAAGGCGATTTATCCTGCCAGCCGTAAGCGACACCTTCATTTACCAAGCGCGGGAAATTTAAATTTGGAACTTTAAAAACTCTGCCGTCAATAATTTTGTTGCGCGGCACTCCAAAATTTTCCAGCATCTTCATTCTTTGATAAAAATGATTTTGCGAAGAAATTATCGCTATTTGATAATCATTCCCGCCCCCCCCCCGTGCGGGTAGGGTAAACCTTGACGCCGTTATTTTCCAAAACTGCATAACCGCAAATTTCCAAAATACCATTTAAAACTGCGTGATCATAATAAGGTTTCAATCCAAAAAACCAATCATCTACACCAAAAATCAGTGTCTTAAAAGCCATAAAAATTTCCTCCGTGTTAATTATTTTCAAGCCCCAATTTTTTCAAAAGTTCAATATCACTTTTAATAGTTGTGCCGGAAGTTGTAAGCATATTTCCGGTAATTGAGGCGGACGCGCCGTGTAAAAGTGCTGACGCTCCAAAATCCGGCAAAAGTTTTCTGCCGGCGGCAAGTCGAATATTTGCGTCAGGATTTATAAACCTAAAAATTGCAACAGTGCGCAAAATTTCTTCAGCTGAAAGTGGCGGGCGATTTTCCAGCGGCGTACCTTTAACTGCCATTAAAGCGTTAATTGGAATGGATTTTATTTTTAAATTGAAAAGTTCAAACGCCATATCAATTCTGTCTTGCCAATTTTCGCCCATACCGATAATCCCGCCGGAGCAAACATTAAAGCCCGCCGCCTGCGCAAGTTTTATCGTGTTAATTCTGTCGTCGTAAGTATGACTTGTACAAATTTCCGGAAAAAATCTGCGCGAAGTTTCGATATTGTGATGATAACTTGTAACTCCGGTTGCGCGAAGTTTTTTAAATTGCTCGGCGGTTAAAATTCCGTGCGACGCGCACAAGTCAATTTTCAAATTTTCGCGCAGGATTTTATAAGTTTCAACGGCTTTTTCAAAATCTGCACCGGTTAAAGCTCTGCTGCTCGTTACGATTGAAAAACGATTAACGCCGGATTTTTCATTCATTTTCGCAACGGCTAAAATTTCTTTTGTCGATAAAAAATTATATTCGTCAATTCCGGTATTATGTTTGGCAGATTGAGCGCAATACTTGCAATTTTCGCCACAACGTCCGCTCTTGCCGTTAATGATTGTGCAAAGGTCAATGTGGTTGCCGCAAAATTTTTTCTGAATTAAACCTGCGCCGCGCTGTAATTCTTCCAATGGAATTTCAAGCAAAAATTTTAAATCGTCGGCAGGTTGTAAATTTTCGCTGTTTATAATTTTTTCGGCAATTTGTACAGCGGTTAAATTTTTTGTATCCATAATTTTTTAATTAACAGCCTCCGTCCCTAAATAAGCGCGGATAACTTCAGGGTTGTTTTGAATTTCTGAAGGCGTACCTTCGGCTATAATCATTCCGTATTCAAGCACATAAATTCTTTCGCAAATTCCCATAACCAAGCTCATATCGTGTTCAATCAGCAAAACAGTTAAGCCAAATTGTTTTCTAATCCACTGAATCATTTCCATAAGCTCATGAGTTTCTTGAGGATTCATACCGGCGGCGGGCTCGTCAAGCAATAAAAGTTTCGGCTTGGCGGCAAGTGCGCGCGCAATTTCAAGCCTCCTTTGCGCGCCGTACGGTAAATTTTTTGCAACTTCGTAAGCGTGCTCGTCCAATTTGAAAATTTTTAAAAGTTTTAAACTTTCGGCGGTAATTTCGTCCTCTTCGCCAAAATATCTGCCCATCCTGAAAACTGTTTCAAGCAAATTGTATTTGACGTGGCAATGGTAGGCAATTTTTACATTGTCAAGTACGCTAAGTTCACTGAACAGGCGAATATTTTGGAAAGTGCGGGCAATTCCGCGCTGTGTAATTTCATAGGGTTTTTGCCCGACTATTGATTCACCGTCCAATAAAATTTCGCCCGTTGTTGGAACGTACACGCCGGTTATCAAATTAAAAATCGTAGTTTTTCCCGCGCCGTTCGGTCCGATTAAGCCGATTAATTCGCCGCGATTTATATAAAAATTAAAATCTGCAACCGCTTTCAAGCCGCCGAAAACTTCTGATACGTCTTCAGCCTTCAGCAACGGTTTATTTTCTGCCATAAATTAAACTCCTTTATCGTGCAAAGATACAAATTCTTCGACACGATTAAAATATTTAAAATTATCATAGATTTTATCAATATCCCAATTCCACCATTTTATTCTTAGCAACGCCTCAATTATATCTTCAGAAAATCTGTACTTGATAATTTTAGCGGGGTTGCCGCCAACAATAGCATAGGGCGGAACATTTTTTACAACAACACTATCAGAGGCAATAACCGCGCCGTCTCCAATTACCAAAGGTCGCGCAGGATTAGTTGATTTTAAAGTACAGCCACTTCCTATCCAAACGTCATTTCCAATTTCTATTTTACATGTACCGGCAGGTGGAAAAAAATCCTGTGAAACTTGCCAATCAAAATGTGTTAGGCTATATGCAAAAATGTTAGAATAATTATGATCAGCATTTTGTCCTAATTTAAATATAACATTCCATGAAATAGCAGAAAAATTTTGTACAGATATTGTTCCAGAACCGCCATTATCAATCATGCCATTGGTAATATAACTTTTTTTTCCAAAAGTAATAACTGAATCATTTTTTACAAATTGGTAAACACGAGGATAAATTGTCATTATAGTATCTGAAAAAATGTTTGATATGACGCCGTAAGCAACGCCTTCCTTTAAAAAGCGCGGAAAATCTAAATTTGGAATTTTAAAAACTCTGCCATCAATAATATTTTTGCGTGGAATTTTTTTGGATTCAAGAAATTTCATTCGCTGATAAAAATTTTGCCCTGAAGAAATTATTGCAACGTTAAAACTAACATTTGCCGCCCCCCCCGCTAGGATTGGCGTAAATACGCCATCCGTTGTTTTCAAAAACTGCGTAACCGACAATTTCCAAATTCCCGCGCTGAACTTCCAAATCATAAAAAGGTTTTAATTGCGGAAATAAATCATCTGTGCCAAAAATTAAAGCTTTAACTGCCATAAGAAAATCTCCCTTCGGTCGATTTTTAGGGACTAGGATACAGGGACTAGGGGCTGTTGGTAAACTCCATTGACGAAAAATTTTTCTGATGAAATTGACAAAAATGGCGTAAAATCAACTTTACCAACACGCCTTAGAGAATGTTTACAAACAGTAAACAGTGATTGGAGCACAATTTTTTTCCCAGAAAAGCAAATTAAATTCAATATAAATTTTTTAAATCTCAAAAATTAAAAAAATGCCTTTGTAAACAATTTCTAACTCTTAGCCCCTATTTTATCAAAAAATTTTTTTATCGGCGCAAAATTTGTAATTTCCATATAACCGAACAAACCTTGCGGACGATAAAACATCAGCAAAATTAAAGCAAGCGCGTAGATTATCATTCTTGCCTCCGGAAATGACGCTAACGCCGCCGAAAGAAAAGTTACCACAAACGCGCCGGCGATACTGCCGGTAATTGAACCCATACCGCCCAAAACTACCATAATTAAATAATTGAACGACGCCAAAAATGTAAATGAGTTCGGACTGATTAAATAAAATTGGTGAGCGAATAAGCCGCCCGCAATTCCTGCAAACGCCGCGCCAATAGTAAACGCCATAACTTTATATTTTGTGGTGTTGACGCCCATTGCCTCCGCCGCAATTTCATTTTCACGAATTGCAATGCAAGCGCGCCCGTGTGAACTGTTCACAAAATTTTTTATGAAAAACAGCGTAAACAGCATTATAAAAAATACCCACGTAAAATTTGTTAAGTGCGGAATACCTTTAAAGCCAGCCGCGCCGCCTACATATTCGATATTCATAATTACAATTCTGATAATTTCGCCTAAGCCCAAAGTTGCTATTGCAAGATAATCGCCGCGCAGTCTCAATGTTGGTATTCCTATACAAAATCCCAAAAATCCCGCGCAAATTGCCCCCAAAATTAAAGCTACAATGAACGGCAAATGAAAATTCGTTGTTGCTACAACTCCAACGTACGCGCCGACAGCCATAAATCCCGCGTGTCCTATCGAAAATTGCCCCGTGTAGCCATTTATCAAATTTAAACTTACCGCCATTATTACGTTGACGCAGATTAAAATTATATTCAGTTGCCAAAATGAGCCGATAATTTTTTCAGAAATTGCGCCTTGAATTGCGCCGTAAACTATCAGCCCAAATATTAACATTACTAAATCTCTTTTTCTAACAGAGTTCAAAAGAAAATCTCCCTTCATTTTTAAGGACTAGGGACTAAGGATTAAGGATTAGGGATTTTTTTCCTTAGCCCTTAGCCCTTAGCCCTTAATCCTTAGACCTTTTCATTAGTATTTTTGCCAAACAAGCCTGACGGTTTAACGAGCAATACTAAAATTAAAATTGCAAACGCCGCCGCGTCCCTGAAAGTCGAAGATAAAAATCCCGCCACCAGAGCCTCTATAACGCCCAAAATAATGCCTCCAACAACCGCGCCCGGCAATATTCCAATTCCGCCCAAAACTGCCGCTACAAATGCTTTCAAGCCCGGCATAATTCCCATTAAAGGATCAATCGTGTTGTAATAGACGCCGACAAGTACGCCCGCCGCCGCCGCCAAACTGGAGCCGATAAAAAATGTCATTGAAATTACTTTGTCTGAATCAATTCCCATTAACTGCGCCGTTTCTGTGTCAAAACTTGCCGCGCGCATTGCTTTTCCTAATTTTGTTTTTTGGACTATGTATGTTAAAATTGCCATTAAAATTATCGTTATCGCAAAAATTAAAAGTTGTTGCCCGTTGATTATAAATCCCGCCACGTTGAATGAAATATTTCCTATCACGTCCGGAAAAGTGCGCGGCGTCGGTGTGACAAAATACATTCCCGTATATTCCAGAAAAAACGAAACGCCAATAGCCGTTATCAAAATTGAAATTCTCGGTGCGTGCCGGAGCGGTTTATACGCCAATTTTTCTACAACCATTCCTAAACAACCGGTAACAACCATTGAAATTAAAAGCGCGGGTAAAATCGGCAAGCCCGCCGCAGTTACGCCGAAAAATCCCAAGTACGCGCCGACCATATAAATATCGCCGTGCGCAAAATTTATCAGCTTGATAATTCCATAAATCATTGTGTAACCGAGTGCGATTAGCGCGTAAATACTGCCGAGCGAAACG
Organism: uncultured Selenomonadales bacterium; assembly: GCA_937915725.1. Lineage (GTDB taxonomy): Bacteria > Bacillota > Negativicutes > Selenomonadales > Selenomonadaceae > Quinella. Next base: position 4,281 of record CALGGV010000067.1, on the reverse strand, counting down.
CCGTTTATCAACTGCTGTATCAGCTGATGAAAAAAATCCATAAAAAAACCTCCCTGCAAAATTCTGCAAGGAAGATTTTAACTTTTTATCGCCGTAATGTCACGCTTTATTTTTTATCTTGTAATTTTAAAATATCTGCAGTAAAATATTTGCGCGTTTTGCTATAGCAGGAATAAGTTTTTCTTGCGGCGAATAGTTTTATGTAATTTTTATGAAAGGATGTTTTTTTGGTAATGAAAATGAAAAAACTCTTCTTAGCGGCAGGTCTAATGCTTTCAATGTTGGTAACCGGTTGCGGCGGTGATAGCGGCGAACAAAAGGCAGAAAATGCTCCAGTAGAAAAAATTATTGTCGGTCTTGATGACGAATACCCGCCAATGGGTTTCAAAGATGAAAACAATCAGATTGTTGGATTTGACGTAGATTTGGCGAAAGAGGCAACAAAACGTCTTGGCGCGGAAGTCGAATTCAAGGCGATTGACTGGAGCAGTAAAGAGGCTGAATTAAAATCCGGCAGAATCAATGTACTTTGGAACGGCTTAGATATTACTCCGGAGCGTCAAGAAAATATGCTTTTCAGTGATCCTTATATGGATAACCGCCAAATTATTTTCGTTCGCACAGGCGACGATCAAGGTATAGTTGCTGAAACTGATTTAGCGGGTAAAGCAGTTGGCACGCAAGCCGGCTCCACTGCTGAAACTTATATCACTTCAAAGCCCGACCTTCAAAATTCTTTCAGAGAATTTAAAACTTACGGCGATTATATTAGCGCGTTTATGGATTTAGAAAACGGCAGACTTGATGCTGTAGTTTGTGATGAAATTGTTGGACGTTACTACATGGCAAAACACCCGGACGCCTTGCAAGCTCTCGATGTTACAGTTGGTCCTGTAAGTGAATTTGGTATTGCATTTGCAAAAGAAAATACTGAACTGCGCGACAAAGTTCAAAAAGCGTTTGATGAAATTGTTGCTGACGGCACAGCGGCGAAAATTTCTGAACAATGGTTCGGAGCAAATTTAATTAAAGCGAAAAACTAATTTTCAATGGAAAAATTTTTAAATATGGCGTACCTGATTTTACAGGGCGCAGAAGTTACTTTAACAATCTTTGTAATAACTTTGATTTTGAGTTTGCCGCTGGGCGGGCTTGCGGCGTTAGGCAGAATTTCAAGTTTTGCGCCGTTGCGTTACCTAATGGAATTTTACGTTTGGGCAATGCGCGGCACGCCGTTAATGTTGCAACTTTTATTTGTGTATTTTGCATTGCCGCTCGTAGGAATTAGATTGCCGGATTTTGCGGCGGCACTTTTAGCTTTTACTTTGAATTACGCGGCTTATTTTGCAGAAATTTTCCGCGCAGGGATTCAAGCAATTCCCAAAGGACAATATGAGGCGGCGGTGGCTCTCGGTTTAAAACATTGGCAAATGATGCGCTATGTAATTTTTCCGCAAGTTTTGCGCGTGGTATTGCCGCCAATTTCCAATGAAACTATCAACCTTGTAAAAGATACTTCCCTGATTTATATTTTGGCAATGAATGATTTACTGCGCGTGGCAAGAACGATTGTACAACGTGAATTTGATATGACTCCGTTTTTAATCGCTGCAATTTTTTATCTTGCAATGACTGCGGTTTTAACGTGGGCTTTCAAAAAACTTGAACAAAAATATGGCTCTTACGAAACTTAAATATAAGGCAAAAGTGAAGAGGCAAAAGGCAAGAGGGAAAAACTTATGCCTACTGCCTACTGCCTCTTGCCTTTTTTCTACACATTTTATACTAAAACTAATTATGAGGAGGCTTGTATGGTACAAAAAATTTTAATTGGTCTCCTCATTTTTTTGTTTTCAATTTCAACTTGTGAGGCGGCGAATTTAACAGGCAAAACTGAAATTAAAGACTTGCGATACAGTTTAGGCTCCGGAACTTTAAGAATCGTACTTGATTTAAAAAAGCAGGTTGAGTTCACTGAATCCTATGCAGAAAATCCTTCCCGCTTGATTGTAACTTTGAAAAATACGTGGATTGACGTAAAAAAAATGAAAAAGGATATTGAATTAGTTTCAACCGTCGCCAAACGTATAAAAGTTGCGCAATTCGATTCCTCAACAGTTCGCCTTGTTGTGGAGACTATGGCTGATGTAAAAATTTTTTGGCTGAATGGCGGTCCCGCCGGTAAACGTTTGGTTGTCGATATTGGCAACGCCACTTATAAACCTAACGACGAACTTAACCAAAAACAAAAGGAAAGTGAACTTGATACTCCGTCCGAAAATCCTTCCGTCGAAGACAACGATAAACAACCTGAAGTAGAAATTGAAAATCCGCCTGAAGTCGAAGTTGATAATCCTTTTGAAGACGATAAAGAATCCGAAAAAGAACGTAAAAAACGCGAAAAAGAAGAAAAAGAACGCCTTGAAAAAGAGCGTAAGGAACAAGAGAAAAAGGACAAGGAACGCAAAGAGCGCGAGAAAAAAGAAAAGGAACGCCTTGAAAAAGAAAAAAAAGATAAAGATAAAAAATCCGCCAAAGACAAAGAAACAGAAATTGATGAACCGTTCAAAGAACTTGAAGATGATTTAAACAAAATTCTAACGCTTGAAGGAAAAGTCATTTGCATAGACCCCGGACACGGCGGCGGCGATGCAGGAGCTATTGGACCAACCGGCGTTATGGAAAAATCTGTAACTTTGCGCGTAGCTTTAAAACTTCAAGAATTATTGGAGGCTGAAGGTGCGCAAGTCATTATGACGCGACGTACAGATAAGCAAGTTTCGTGGAAAGGCGATAAAGCGTCGGCGATTGAAGAATTGCAAGCGCGTTGTGACGTTGCAAACAAGGCTAAGGCAACAATTTTTATTTCAATTCATGCTGACAGCTTTACAAATCATGCGGCGCGTGGCTCCACCGGCTATTACTATTCAAAAACTGAAGGAAATTCTGCGAAAAGGCTTGCCGATGCAATTCGGCGCGGTGTTTGTGAACAATTAAAAACGCCCAGCAGAGGTACTCAACCTTGTAATTTTTATGTTGTACGTCATACAGATATGGCGGCAACTTTGATTGAACTTGCCTTTATTTCCAATGCTGAAGAAGAAAAACTTTTGGATTCTGATGAAGGAATAGAAAAAGCCGCGCAAGGAATTTTTGACGGTATCGAAGATTATTTTGGATAAGAGGAGAATTTAAATTTGAAAACAATTTTGACAGGCGATAGACCAACCGGCAAATTGCATTTGGGGCATTTTGTAGGAAGTTTGCGCGAGCGCGTAAAACTTCAAAATTCCGGCGAATACGACAAAATTTTTATAATGATAGCAGACGCGCAGGCTTTAACGGATCACGCCGATAACCCCGCCGCCGTGCGCGAAAATATTTTAAATGTTGCACTGGATTATTTATCTGTTGGACTCAATCCCGAGAAGTCAACAATTTTCATTCAGTCACAAATTCCCGCGCTTTTCGAGTTGACGGCGTATTATTTGAATTTGGTTACAGTTTCACGCCTTGAAAGAAATCCTACGGTAAAAAATGAAATTGCGCAGAAAAATTTTGAAACAAGTATTCCCGCCGGCTTTTTGTGTTATCCTGTAAGTCAAGCGGCAGATATTACGGCATTTGATGCAAATATTGTCCCCGTCGGCGAAGATCAAGCCCCAATGTTGGAGCAAGCGCGGGAAATTGTCCGCAAAATGAATGAACTTTACGGCGAAGTTTTAGTTGAACCGAATATTTTTTTATCTAGTAACGAAACTTGCCGCCGTTTACCGGGCATTGACGGTAAAGCCAAAATGAGTAAAACTTTAGGTAACTGCATTTATCTTAGCGACGATTCAAAAACCGTTGCCGCAAAAGTTAAAGAAATGTATACCGACCCGCTCCATATAAAAGTTTCAGACCCCGGACACATTGAAGGCAACGTCGTTTTTACTTACCTTGACGCTTTTTGCGAAGATAAAAAAACTGTTGCCGAAATGAAGGAACATTATCAACGCGGCGGCTTAGGCGATGTCAAAGTTAAAAAATTTTTGCTGGAAGTTTTGGAAGAAATTTTAACGCCAATTCGTCAACGTCGCGCAGATTTTGAAAATAATTCCGCTGAAGTTATGAAAATTTTAAAAACCGGTACAGAAATTGCAAACGAAAAAGCTAATGAAGTTTTACAGCGCGTCAAACGTGCTATGAAGATTAATTATTTTGAATAAAAAATTTGCCCGTGTCAAAGGCGGGCTTTTTTGTTTCTGAAAAATAAAATTTTAAGGCGCGTCAAAAGTG
>CALGGV010000066.1 GCA_937915725.1 uncultured Selenomonadales bacterium | reverse complement strand
TTATTTTCCAAACTAACCTCAACGCCTGTAACGCCGTCCATTTTTGAAAGTGCCTTGTAAACGTGTTTAACGCAATTTTGACACATCATACCTTCAATTTTTAATTCAGTTTTCAATTTTGTTTCCTCCTCAACTTGATTGATTTTAAAATTTTCAATTTGAACCTGAGCGAAAGATTTTTTTTCAGTGGAAATTTCAGAATGCTGAACTTTGAAAAATTTTAATCTAAGCGCGTTCAAAACAACACAAACGCTTGATAAACTCATAGCCGCCGCGCCAATCATCGGCGAAAGTTTTAAACCGAACGCAGGATAAAAAACACCCGCCGCCAATGGTATGCAAATAACATTGTAGAAAAAAGCCCAAAACAAATTTTGCTTGATATTTTTCATAACGGCTTTGCTTAGGCGAATTGCGCTAACTGCGTCAAGTAAATCATTTCTAACCAAAACGGCGTCAGCACTTTCAATCGCAACATCAGTACCCGCGCCAATAGCCATTCCCAAATTTGCACGGGCAAGGGCGGGCGCGTCGTTAATCCCGTCGCCTATCATTGCAACTTTTTTACCGGCACGTTGTAATTTTTCAATTTCGGCGGCTTTATCTTCCGGCAAAACTTCAGCAACAAAATTTTTTATCCCAAGTTTTTCGGAAATATTTTTAGCTGTAAATTTATTATCGCCCGTCAACATTACAACTTCAACGCCCAAATTTTTAAAAGCGTCAATCGCAATTTTGGACGTGCTTTTTTCTATGTCAGCCGCAGCGATAACGCCCAAAAGTTTTTTATCGCTTGCAAAAATAATTGGAGTTTTACCTTCGGCGGCAAGTTCAGAAATTTTTTCGTGAATCATTGAAAAGTTAAAGCCGAGTTCAGCCAAAAATTTTTCATTGCCTGCGAAATATTTTACACCGTTAATTTCGCCTTGTACACCTTTACCGAAAATCGCCCTGAAATTTTGGACTTCATAAGGTTGAAGATTTTTTTCGGCGGCGTAATTTATAATAGATTTTGCAAGCGGGTGTTCACTTTTACTTTCAAGACTTGCTGCAATTTTTAATAATTCGGTTGCAGAAATATCAAAGGTTACAATGTCTGTAACAAACGGCTTGCCTTCAGTCAAGGTTCCTGTTTTATCGACAACAACCGAGTTAATTTCGTGCGCAGTTTCTAACGCCTCGCCACTTTTTATCAAAATTCCGTTTTCCGCGCCTTTGCCTGTTCCTACCATAATTGCAACCGGAGTAGCAAGTCCCAACGCGCAGGGACAACTTATAACCAAAATTGAAACGGCGATTGAAAATGCAAATTCAACAGTTGCGCCGCTTAAAAGCCAAAAAATCCCCGCCGCAATGGAAATTAAAATTACTGCAGGTACAAAAATTCCTGCGATTTTATCAGCAACTTTTGCTATTGGAGCTTTGCTCGCGCTTGCCTCTTCGACAAGTGAAATAATTTTGCTAATTGCAGTATCGCCGCCGACTTTTTCCGCACGAAATTTTATAAAGCCGGTTTTATTGATTGTGCCGCCGGTAATTTTACTGCCGACAATTTTTTCAACGGGCAAAGATTCGCCGGTAATTGCCGCCTCGTCAACTGTACTTTCGCCTTCAATTACAACGCCGTCCGCCGCAAAACTTTCGCCGGGCTTTGTCAAAATTATATCGCCAATTATTAAATCTTCAACAGAAATATTTTCCTCGACGCCGTCGCGCAGGACTGTAGCAGTTTTGGGCGCAAGATTTATCAACGCCTCAACCGCCCGCGTTGTACTGCCTTTCGCCCGCGCCTCAAAATATTTTCCAACTGTTATCAAAGTAACAATCATTCCCGCAGATTCAAAATACAAATTGCGGCTGTACTCGTCAACCAAATTTAAATCGCCGTGTCCCAAGCCGTAACCAATGCGGAAAAGTGCGAACGCGCCGAAAATTGCCGCCGCCATTGAACCTAAGCCAACAAGCGTATCCATATTCGGCGC
>CALGGV010000065.1 GCA_937915725.1 uncultured Selenomonadales bacterium | reverse complement strand
GTAAGTAACTGAAAAATGCATTTTACCTTTAATGCGCGGTTCAACGATAAACATTACGGCGAATTGAAGGGAGGCTATCATGGAATCAAAATAATTTCCGCCGCCGGTAGGCGCGTTTGTATGTGTGTGAGTAAAATTGCGAATACAAATTTCTAAACCGAAGTCATTCAAATAATAAAATTGACGGTCGCGCCAAGTTATTTTATCGACAATTCCCCAATCAAAAAGTTTTTCCATAAGGCGCGGGACAAGCGCAATAATTTTTTTTGTAATTTTGCCATGAACAAGAACTTCCTTTGGATCTTCAATAAAAAAAATTCTGGTTTTAATGAGTACTTTAAAAATTGGCAACGGGTCTACAGAATCGAAAAGTTGACGAATTTTATTGTTGAAAGATTTTACCGAAAGATTTTTTTTGGCAGAAGATTTTTGAATAGAAAAATTTTCTTTTTCGGTAGATACAAGCGATAAATTTGGTTGAATTTTATTAAATTTGACAATCAAGGAACTAATTTTTTGTTTGCTGGGGATAAGTAAATTACCGGTTGTTTCCGGCGACACAGGCGCGGGCGTTTCTTCAATAACTTCTTCATTTTCTTGAAAGTGAACAAGGCGGCTTGTCAACACCATAGCGATTAACGGGTTGTCTTGAAAATTTGTAGAAATTTTAAGATATTCGCTGGACGAAAAATCTTCGACGTTATCAATAATGTCAGCGAGCATAATAAATCTTTCTGCAATTTGTGCGAATTGTTCAGAATCCATTTTGACGGATTTATTTCTGATATGTTCGACTTGCAGTTTAACTCTTTTGACGGCGTCGATAATTGCCGGGTCTTCAGAATCTACTATAAGCGTTTCAATTCTTGCAAGTGTAGAATTAATTTCATCACGTTTAGAATTTTGTTCCAGTAAGGCAATAGATTTATCAACAGATTCAAGTTTTTTTGTGGCGACAGATTTTTTAAGTTGTTCAACTGAAGATAATTGCTGTTGAATTTCCAATATCTGTTTCAAAAGTTGGTGAACTTCATCAGAATCAGCATCAATGAAAAATCCTTTGTCGATTGAATCGGCAATATCAGCCAAAATTGGTCGTAAATGCCGCCTGGAATTATTCATTTGCCCGAATAAATTTCGCAGTCCGGCGATTGTATCGGGGTTTAAATTATTCATATAAAATCCCTCCTTAAAATAAGTGTACTTTAAAAAATATTTGACGCGCTAAAAGAAAAATCCTGCCGCCAAATTTGCCCTAAACTTGCGTAAAAAATTTTTTGGGTATATACTAAGCAAGTAAATTGAAAAGGGGGCAAAAAAATGAGAAAACGCAACTTTGACGACGAAGAAGAATTGTACATACCGGATATTGAGGACGTGGACGAAGATATAGACATTCACGGGCAGTACCCGCGCTCCAATGCAGGAATTGCGCTGAATTGGTCGCCTTTGGAACAGCAAATGTTTGACTTGTTGCTTTTAAATCGTTTCGCGCAGTATGACAGGGAAATTTTGGACGAGGCGGCAAAATCTGTAGTGCATTTGGTAAAAACTTTTCAGCCGCACGAAATTGGGCGCATTGCCACTATCGCTTTAATGGCGTTTCAACTTTCGTCCACTGAAAATAAAAATTTTGAGGAAGAATATCAAAAATATCTTGAATATATTAAAAAGCATCCGCAAGATGCAGAAGAAATAAGGTAAGGTGAAATTTTCAAAAATGATACTGGTAACAGGAATAACGGGGCAGCTCGGCTACGACGTAGCAAAAGAATTGGAGCAGCGCGGAGAAAATTTTATCGGTACAACAAGAAAAGAATTGGATTTAAGCAAACCTGACGAAGTTAAAAATTTCATAATCGAAAAAAAACCGTCCGCCGTGATTCATTGTGCGGCTTATACCGCCGTTGACAAGGCAGAATCTGAGGCAGAACTTGCATTGACGGTAAATGGATTGGCAACGCGCAAAATTGCTGAAGGTTGCAAAGAAATTGGCGCAAAAATGCTTTACATTAGTACAGATTATGTATTTGGCGGCGACGGCGATACTCCCTACGAAATTTCAGATGAAAAAGCTCCCCAAAATATTTACGGCAAAAGTAAACTTTTGGGCGAAGATTCAGTTATTGCGCTGTTGAGAAATTATTTTATTGTTAGAATCAGTTGGGTTTTTGGCAGTAACGGCAAAAATTTTGTAAAAACAATGCTGAATTTCGATAAACGCCGCAAAAAAATTAGCGTAGTCGATGATCAAATTGGAAGTCCAACTTACACGGCGGATCTTGCGCCGCTTTTAGTCGATATGATTAATTCTGATAAGTACGGGATTTATCACGCCACAAACGAAGGTTTTTGCAGTTGGGCAGAATTTGCCGAAGAAATTTTCAAGCAATCCGGTCGTGAAATTACTGTTGAAAAAATTCCAACTTCAGATTATCCAACACCGGCAAAACGCCCTTTCAATTCCAGATTAAGCAAAAAAACTTTAGATGAGGCGGGCTTTAAACGTTTACCGGATTGGCAAGACGCAGTTACCAGATTTTTAAGTGCTAAGGATTAGGTTTTAGGGGCTGTTAAAAAAAGCCGCAAAAAATCAATTTTAACGGGGCTTTTCTTTTGTTTTAATATAAAAGTACCAATGAGCTTAGAAAGGCGCGTCTACGTGGCTCTCAAGCGCAATTTTGAGCTTGTTTTTATATCTGCATTAAAATTTATTCACGTCAAAATTATTTTTTCAACACGCTTTATGGATTAGGAGGTAGAAAAATGGCAGTCATTGAAAGTAAAACTGTCACGGCAAAAAATAAAGCCGGCGGCAAAGGCGAAATTCAAATTACACATCTTTTGACGCCAAAAGAAATGGTCGGGCAATGTGAAATGTTCGCAAAAGTTGTAATTCCGCCGGGCGCGTCAATCGGCGCACATTATCATTACGGCAATTCAGAAACTTATCACATTTTGCAAGGTAAAGCCAAATACAACGACAACGATAAATTTTATGAAGTCAACGTCGGCGAAACTACCTTTTGCGGTGATAACGGAATGCACGGAATAGAAAATATTGGCGCGGAAGATTTAATTTTTATCGCACTGATTATCAAAAATCCAAAATAGGAATTAGGGGCTAGGGATTAGGGAATTTTACCCTAGCCCTTTTACTTAAAAAGAAGGTGAGGTTTATGCTCGATAAGGTAATAAGATTTTTTATAATGTTGACGCTGATAATAGCGGGCGGCGCGCTTTTTCGTTTGGCAAGCCCGCAAATTACAAAATATATTTCAACAGAATTTTTTCAAGTTGAACTGGGAATTTTTCAACTGACAGTAGCAGGATTAATTTGCATATTGGCAGGAGCGGCTTTAGGCGGAATTGCCGGCTGGTTTATATCGCCGTTCTTGATTAGAAAATTGGGGACTTTTACTGCATTTGTAGAAAAACAACTTAACAAAATGCCAATTCACGACGTTATAGCGGGCGCGGCGGGATTAGCGATAGGACTTATAATTGCAGATTTATTGGGAAATGCTTTTTCAAGAATACCGGTTGTAGGAAATTATATTCCGATTGTTTTTAGTATTGTGCTGGGAACTTTGGGAATTAGAATAACGATTAAAAAGCGTAAAGAAATTACGGCAAGTTTTGCCTCTGTTCCAAAAACTTTGAGAGAAATTTTAAAGAGCCGTGAAAATAAAAACAGCAAAGAAAATGAAAACGTTGAAAAAACTGAAAAAGTTGAAACTGAAGAAACTAAATTAAATTCAGAAACGGCTACTGAAGAAACGCCAAAACCAAAAGTTAATCTTATCAAAGAAAAAAAGAATCCGAATTACAAACTTTTAGATACAAATGTAATAATCGACGGGCGAATTTCTGACATTTGCAAAACGGGTTTTCTTGAGGGCAAATTATTAATTCCGGTTTTTGTTTTGGAAGAACTTCAGCACATTGCAGATTCAGCAGACAGTTTACGGCGCGTACGCGGTAGACGCGGGCTTGACGTTTTGCAAAAAATTCAAGATGAATCGCCGCTTGAAGTTGAAATTATGAATGTTGATTTTGAAGATATTCATGAAGTAGATTCAAAACTTGTCAGACTTGCACAAAAAATTGGCGGCAAAATTATTACCAATGATTTTAATTTGAACAAAGTTGCACAACTGCGCGGCGTCGAAGTTTTGAATATTAACGATCTTTCAAACGCAGTAAAAGCCGTTGTAATTCCCGGCGAAACAATGAAAGTACAAGTTGTTCGTGACGGCAAAGAACCCGGGCAAGGCGTGGCGTATCTTGACGACGGCACAATGATTGTTATTGAAAATGGACACAGATATTTAAGCAGGACAATTTCAGTTGAAGTAACTTCTGCGTTGCAAACTTCAGCAGGCAGAATGATTTTTGCAAAACCCAGATAGTTAAAAATAAAAAAGGCGGTGAAATTGGTGAGAAAAATTGAATTAGTGGCAATGGGATCATCAACCGGCGGTGTGGAGGCGTTAGCGGCAATCTTGCCAAAATTAAAACCGCCTTTCCCGCCAGTCGTTATAGTTCAGCACATTCCGGCAGGATTTTCCAGAATGTTTGCCGAGCGAATGAATAAAGAAAGTGCGCTTACTATCAAGGAAGGCGAAGACGGCGAAATTATTCAGCCGAATTTTGTTTACATTGCGCCCGGCGGCTTGCATATGAAATTAATTAAGTTCAACCAAAATTTACAGTTAAAATGTTTTATGGCTCCGCCGGTACATTCTTGCAGACCGGCAGTAGATATTTTATTTTATTCGGTTGCAGAATTGGTAGGCGAGGCGGCGTTGGGAGTAATTTTAACCGGAATTGGACGCGACGGCGCGGCAGGGCTTTTAGCTATGAAAAATCAAGGCGCGTTGACTTTGGGACAAGATGAGGCAACTTCCGCCGTTTACGGTATGCCAAAATCTGCCTTTGACTGCGGAGCAGTCTTAAAACAACTGCCGCTTGAGGGAATGGCGTTTGCTATTACGGCTATGGTTAATAAAAATTCCCTGTGATTTATATAACTTGACGCGGCTAAATCCCTGTGCTAATATTGACGAAAATTAATTTGGAGGGATTTTTATATGAGCAAAATTGCAGTCGTATACTGGAGCGGTACAGGAAATACTGAAACTATGGCAAATTCTGTTGTTGACGGCATAAAATCTGCCGGAGCTGAAGTTGAACTTTTCCAGGTTGACGATTTTAAAGCTGACGATATGGCAAATTACAGCGGCTTTGCGTTTGGTTGCCCTGCAATGGGCGATGAAGTTTTGGAAGAAGATTCTTTTGAGCCTTTCTTTGCAGATGCTGAAAGTAAACTCGACGGCGTACCGCTTTTACTTTTCGGTTCTTACGGCTGGGGCGGCGGCGCGTGGATGGAAACGTGGGCAGATCGTGCAAAAGACGCCGGCGCAAAACTTATTGGTACTGTTATTGCTGAAAATGCCCCCGATGAAGATGCTATTGCTGAATGTGAAAAATTAGGTGCGGCTTTGGCTAAAGAAATTTAAAATTTATTTCCCACAAAAAAAAAATTCTCCGTTCTTAATTTGGACGGAGTTTTTTTATTTAGAATTAAAAATTTCAATTAGAAAAATATTCTTTATCCAAAATACTTAAAACAATTAAATCTTCGTAGACTCCGTTTACAAGAATACATTCTCTGCAAATTCCTTCACGTTTCAAGCCGCAACTTT
>CALGGV010000064.1 GCA_937915725.1 uncultured Selenomonadales bacterium | reverse complement strand
AGAAATCCATTTTCATCAGACAGTTCATTTTCAATATCGATAAAATTTTCTTGTCGGCGAATCCAATCACAAATATATTTTCGCTGTTCCTGCCAATCGTAAGGCGGGTGGTGTACAAATTTGACTTTGGCGATTAAATCAGGATTAAGCGGCGTTGGCGTAATAAAAACCGGTTTAATTCCGTAATTTTCGCACTTGTCACGAATTTCAGCAAGGTTTCTTACTGAATCCCAGCCCAAAATATCACTGCGATAATCATTAACGCCCGCCATTATAAACAAAATTTCCGGACTGAACGGCAAAATATCCCGCTCGAAACGATCAAGCATTTTTTCGGTAGTATCGCCGCTTTTACCTAGATTTTTTATTGGAATTTTACAATAATTTTGCCAACTGTAAATTACATTTGAAGGCGGTACAGAAATGGAGCCGCCGCCGTGTGTGATACTATCGCCTAACGCACAAAATCGCGCAGGTTTTTCAACTTTAAAACTGTTGCCGGAATCTTGCTCCGACCATTCGGTTAAAATTGCGCCGCTTGCAGAAATTCCTCTAATTCTCCAAAAATATTCGCCTTCCTCAAGAATCGGCTTTTCATCATAAAAATCAAAATTATCGTCTTTAGGGTGAAAATCTGTAACGTAGTCTCGATAAAGTTCGTCATCTTTGAAAAGTTGAATTTCATAATGATCCGCGTTAATCGTCGGTATCCACGAATAAACTATATAAGCCGGCGCAAAATTCATTTTGTCAAATTCAGTTGTAGTCAAAGGCGCGGGGGGATTTTCTTCAATCGAAACAATAACAATATCATTTTCCACAATGTGATTATCAAAATCCAGCGCAGTTACAAGAATTTCATTGTTAATATTTTTGACAGAAATTTCAACGCCGTTTGTGTAGGAAACAGCAATTTTATCTTCATAGGAAATTTTATATTTGACGGCGTGCGGGATAATATTCCAAGTTAAGCGATAAATTTTTTCTTCATTTTCGGCGGCGGGCGTTTCTGCGGAGTTTCTTTCTTCAGTGTGATTGATAGTAACATTTTTTGACGCTGCCTCACTGACAGCTAAAACTTGTGCGGTAACTTCGTGACGATTTTCGGCGTCTTGCGTTAAATGGTTGCGCGGATTTTTATTTTCAAGCGGCTCTGACAAAAGATTTTTTGTTTCAAGATTTTCGTTGTTGTCGAAAAATTGAAAGTTTGAAAGGGATAAAAAAATTGCCAGAATTACCGGCAAAATCTTTAACATAAAAAAATTCACTCCCCTTTAACAAAACTTTTTCTATTCTACCTTGAAACGGCGATATTTGCAATTCTTTTTCTGAAATTTTGTTGAAGTTGCATTTGGCGGCGAAAAATTTTATAATTCCAAAATAATCGAGGTGATTAAAATGATTTCCAATATTGCAATGAGTAATTCAAATTTTAAATTTGGCAATGAGTATGACTGGAAAAATCAAATTAATATCCCGCAAAATTTTTTTGAAAAAATTTACTTTGATAATTTCAATCGCAATGAAATATTCGGCAAAAAATTTAATTTCTTAAGCGGCAATGTTCAAACGCATAACAATATCAATTTTTCAGAAATTTTTTTTGGAAAGTCATTTGAAGAAATTTCCGGCAATACTTTTGACTACAAATTATTTGGCAGAAAATATAATTTTCCGGTTGTCGTCACGGAAAATAAAATTCCTCATTCAGAAATTTTTTTGAAAACTTCGATTGAAGAAACTATCAGCGACGAAGAATTATTGAGCATTTCAGAAAAAATCATCAGCCAAAGGAAAAAAGTTTATGAGGCTCTTGCAAAATGATTCGCCTTACCAAAAGACAAATTTTGTTACTGCAGAAAAATCTAGTACAAAAATTCGGTGGCGCGCCCGGTATTCGTGACGAAAATTTATTAGAATCTGCGATTGAAACGCCCTTTCAAACTTTCGGCGGGCAAGATTTGTATCCGACGCTGATTGAAAAAGCGGCGCGGCTTGCTTACGGACTTATTAAAAATCATCCGTTCCTTGACGGTAACAAAAGAATTGGTACGCACGCCGCCTTAGTTTTTTTGGAGCTAAACGGCGTTAAAATAAAATTTGACGATAACGAATTGATAGAAATAATTTTGGGGGTTGCAGATAATTCTGTGACGTACGAAAAATTTTTAAACTGGTTGGAGGCAAAAATTTATGAAGATTGACATCAGCAAAATTAAATTTGACGAACGCGGGCTTGTACCGGCGATTATTCAAGAAGAAAGCGGACAAGTTTTAATGCTCGCTTATATGAATGAAGAATCCCTCAACAAAACGATTGAAACGGGCTATACACATTTTTACAGCCGCAGTCGTCAAACTTTGTGGAAAAAAGGCGAAACAAGCGGCAATGTTCAAAAAGTTTTGGCGTTGTACTATGACTGCGACGGTGACACGCTTTTAATCAAAGTTCATCAAACGGGCGTAGCTTGCCACACGGGAACTTATTCTTGTTTCAGCGGGCGCAGACTTGACGAAAATAATAATTTGCCGGCAGTTGTTGAACAGCCGCAAGAAGAAAATTTACAACTTGTTTTGTATGAACTTTATGAAGTTATCAAAGACAGACAACGCCACCCTGTCGAAGGCTCCTACACAAATTATCTTTTTGGCGCGGGGCAGGATAAAATTTTGAAGAAAGTCGGCGAAGAGGCAGTTGAAACTATAATTGCGTCGAAAAATGGCGAAAATCCGGAAATTTTGTATGAAATGGGCGATCTTTGGTATCATTGCCTTGTACTTTTGGCGTATCACGGAATTAAGCCGGAAGAATTATTTGCAGAACTTATGAATCGCCGTAAAGGTGGAAATTATCACAAATTTACCGGAAAAACCGGCAACCGTCCTAAAGACTAGAGAATAAAGAATAAAGACTAGGGGCTAAGGTTAGTGAAAAAAATTTTAGCGGTAACAATTTTAATTTTAATGGCGGCGGGAAAAATTTTCGCCCAAAATGTTCAAGAAATTTCTGAAGGTCCAAAAATTTTGGTACTGAATTATCACCAAGTTCAAAACAGCCACCATTCGCTTGCATTACCAATAGCTGATTTTGACGCGCAAATGGAATATCTTTATTCACACGGCTACGTAACAATCACGCCCGATGAACTTTACAGCGGCTTAAACGGCGAGCTTGAACTTCCAAAAAAGCCCGTGCTGATAACTTTCGACGACGGCTACGCTGATAATTATACAAATGCTTTTCCGATTTTAAAATATTACGGAATGCGTGCAACAATTTTTGTAATTCCGGCGTTCGTTGGCAAGTACAACAATTATTTGACGTGGGAAGAAATTGGCGAAATGGAAGAAAACGGTATAACTATTGAAAGTCACACGCTGAATCATTACAAATTGGAAGAATTGCCGGACGATGAAATTCGCAGTGAACTTTTAAATTCAAAATTAATTCTTGAAGAAAATTTGGGACATCCGGTTGAATTTTTGGCTTATCCAACGGGAACTTACAATTTGCACATTGCCGGAATTGCAAAATCTGTCGGCTACAAGGGCGCGTTCACGATTAAATATGGCAACGTCGATTTAGGAAGTAATTTTTACGCGCTTGAAAGAGTTCCAATTTTCCACACTGCAAATTCAATGAAAGATTTTTATGAACGTATTGAATATCGACAAAGTTTTGAAGAATTTGGCTGGACAAAAAAATAATTGCCGTCATTTTAGCAAAGAGAAAATAGCAAAGAAATTCTTTCTCCAATTTTACAAGCAAAAACTAAGACGGCGTCGGGGCGTTACAACTTAAACCAATTTTTATTTATAGATGTACTTTCTTGTCAATCGAAAAAAGAAAGTACCAAAGAAATTCTTTACCCGCCGTCAGGTTGCAAATTCGACGAATAGGAGGATTTGCTCTCACGTTCCAATCTTCCTAGACTTAGAGTTAGAGCCGCGTTTCATCTCTGTTGCAGTGACTTAAAGTTTACAGGCAAAAACTTAGACGGCGTTGGGCGTTACTACTTAAACTAAAAGCAACTTGCTAAATGTTCCTGTAATTTTTTTATCTAAAATCTAAATTTTATTTTTCAAAGTATAAAAAAATGAAAAATTGCTGATTGACTAACTACGCCAAAAATATTAATATATCTGCGGAGGCGAGCATTTTTGTTTAGTGTTATTGAAAATTTGCAGATTGTAAGAAACGAAATTGAAATTTCGCGCAGTAAACGTACAATGGCGAAAAATCCCCCTGTAACATTGGTAGCAGTTACGAAAAATCACGGCGTAGAAATGATGCAACAGGCGATTGACGCAGGAATAAAAAATATCGGCGAGAATCGTATTCAAGAGGCGGCAGAAAAATTTAAAAGCCTTAGCAGTGAAGTTACGCGCCATTTAATTGGGCATCTTCAAACAAACAAGGCAAAGCAAGCAGTCCGACTTTTCGATTTGATTCACTCGGTAGACAGCGAAAATTTGGCAGCGGCGATTGACAAGGCAGCGTTTTCTATAGGAAAAATTCAAAACGTGCTGATTCAAGTTAATTTGGCAAAGGAAGATTCAAAATTCGGCGTTTATGAAGAAAATTTGCAAAGTCTCATACAAACGGTTGACGCCTTACAAAATCTCCGCCTCCGCGGTTTTATGTTAATCGCTCCAAATTATTCTGACGTTGAAAATTGTCGTCCGCTCTTCCGTCGTATGAATGAAATTTTTATCGAAATTAGCGAGGCGCGGCAGGATTTTGATATTCTGTCAATGGGCATGACGCACGATTATAAAATTGCGATTGAAGAGGGAGCGAATATGGTGCGAATAGGCACTGCAATATTTGGCG
>CALGGV010000063.1 GCA_937915725.1 uncultured Selenomonadales bacterium | reverse complement strand
CTGAAGTTTTGCCGTCAATCTGCAAGCCGTTCACGTCAACAGCAATGCAAAGATTATTCAGCTTGTAATGCGCGGCAAAAAGCATAGCCTCCCAAACTTCGCCTTCAGCAATTTCACCATCGCCCAAAAGTGCGTAAACATTTATATCAAGCCCCAAAACTTTTGCACCTTTTGCCATACCGCACGCCGCCGAAATTCCCTGCCCTAAACTTCCTGTACTCATATCTATGCCCGGTGTAGTTTGCGAACAGGGATGACCTTGCAAGTATGAATCTTTTTTGCGCAGGGTAATTAAATCTTCAACAGGGAAAAAGCCTTCACGCGCCAAAACTGAATACAGACAAGGCGCACTGTGTCCTTTCGACAATACAAAACGGTCTCTATCAAACTTTTCAGGATTTTTCGGATCAACTTTAATTTCTTTTTCGTAAAGATAGGTTAAATAATCTGCGGCTGACAAACTCCCGCCCGGGTGTCCGCTGCCTGCGGCGGTTGTACTTTTCAAAATATCTTTGCGCACATTCAGGGCGAAAAGCTCAAGTTGTTTTTTCTCTTCTTGCATCATAAAAAATTTTTCCTCCCCTTATACAAGAATCCCTGTAACAATAGCAGGATTTTTGCATTATGTCAAAATTTTTCTTGCAAGTTTTTTTCTTCAATGGTAAAATCTTTTTGGCAGGTGGTTTCAGCATCGCGGCTGATTTTCAGTCGAGGAAATTCCGAGCACCTAGGGCAGCACACCAGCTAACGGCTGGCAAGGGTAACCTTAGCGAAAGTGTCACAGAAAAGAAAACCGCCGATTTTTCGGCAAGGATGAAACGGCATTGGGTAAGAGCCTACCAGACAAGCAGTAATGTTTGTGCTTGATAAACCGTGTGCGGTGCAATCTCATATAGGAAATGGTTTTTAAGGGTGGCCCGCCTACATTTCGGGTAGAGAGCGAGGAATTGTGCAGCGATGTACAATCAAGATAAATGATGCTGGGGGATTTTAAAAATCTCTGACAGAACTCGGGTTATAAACTGCCTGCCTCCGCTTTTGCGGAAAATTTATATTGCAAAAAGAAAATTGACTTATCACTTTTTCAGTGTTACAATTTCAACTGTCAAAAGTTAAACTACACTGAAAGGCGACAGCCAATTTTCATGGGCAAATTATAAATCGTCTTTCGGTGATTGTCAAACATTGGAGGCGGTTTATATGTACAGTGAAAAAGTTAAGGAACGTCGTAAAAAGCAATATCTCGAAAATTATTTTCCTGCATATTTAGCATTTATTTTGGTCTATCCATTCCATTTAGAAGATTTGGAAGGCGAATTTTGGAAGTGGATCAGCGATTACGAAGGTTTTTATCAAATTAGTAATTACGGTCGCGTTAAGAGTTTCAAAAATGGAAAAGTTAAAATTCTTAAACCAAAATGTCACATAAAAGGTTACTTGCAAGTTAATTTATACAAATACGGTATATTGAAAACTTTGAAAATTCATCGCTTGGTTGCTGAAACTTTTATATCGAATCCCGAAAATAAATCTGAAGTCAATCACAAATTTGGAATGAAGTTGGATAGCTATTATGAGAATTTAGAATGGACTACATCCGTAGAAAATAATCAACACGCTGTGAATACAGGTTTAATGCCAACTGGAGTAAATCGTAGTACTTCAAAACTTGAAAAAGGAGATGTAAAATTTATTCGTAAATTTTATAGCTCAAGTATTCCCGAATACAGCATAAACTCACTTGCAAAAAAGTTTAATGTATCTCCTTCGGCTATTTACAATGTAATTCACAGGAAAACTTACAAAAATATTGATTAAAATACAGAGGAGATGAAAATTTTGAATAAGGCAGTTTTTTTTGATCGCGACGGTGTTTTGAATAGAGATTTTATCAATGTGCACAAAATTGAAGACTGGCAATGGATTGACGGCGCAAAGGAAGCCATTAAATATTGCAATGATAACGGTTACCTTGTAATAATTGTCACGAATCAAAGCGGCGTTGCCCGCAAATTGTTCACTCTCAACGACGTTAATAAACTTCATAATTTCGTTCAAGGCGAACTTTATAAAATTGGCGCACGTATCGACGCTTTTTATATTTGTCCGCACGTTGACGACGGAACAGGAAAGGTTGAACAATACAGCATTGAATGTAATTGTAGAAAACCCGCTCCCGGACTTATTTTACAGGCTTGTAAAGATTTTGATATTGACGTTTCGCAGTCTTACATGATTGGCGATAAATCTCGCGATACAGAATGCGGCAAAAACGCCGGCTGCAAGGCTGTCTGTCTTTTTGACGGCGTGGATTTATTAGCCTCTGTCAAGAAAATGTTGCAAGATGGCTGAAATAATTTTGGTAACGGGCGGCGCACGCTCCGGCAAAAGTACATTCGCCGAAAAATTGGCGTTGAAACTCGGCAACGGGCGGGCGGCTTATATTGCAACCGCTCAAATTTTTGATGAAGAAATGGCAAGCCGCGTCAAAATTCACAAGGCGCGCAGATTTAATAATTGGACAAATTATGAGGCTCCTTTCGACGCAGATAAAATTTTTCCAACTGTAACTGAAAATGTTATTCTTTTTGATTGTGTCACAATGTATCTTACAAATTGGTTGCTTACTAAAAATCTTGACGACGAAAAACTTTTTACCGAATTTGAAATTTTTATAGAAAAATTAATAACCGCTGCGCAAAAATCCTGTGCGACGGTTATTTTTGTTTCAAATGAAGTTGGCGCGGGAATTGTGCCGGAAAATAAATTGGCGCGTATCTTTAGGGATTTAGCGGGGCTTGCCAATCAGAAAATCGCCGCTCATTCTGAAAAAGTGTTTTTAGTTATTGCAGGGCTTGCTGTCGATATTAAAAAAATTGCAGAAAGGATTTAAATTATGCCGGAGCTTAACAAAGAAAATCCTTACATAATTACAAAATTTCCGGGCGAATATTATTTTGACTACACAAAAAGATTTACAGTGCCGCGTATGAATAAAGGCAGTCAACCTACCGACGGCGGCAATTTAATTATTGAGGCTGACGAATACGAAAATTTTATTAAACGTGAACCCGCCGCAAAAAAGTTTATCCGCCGCTATATTGGTGCTGAAGAATTTTTACATAACAAGCCGCGCTATTGCCTTTGGCTTGTCGATTGTCCGCCCGATGAATTGCGAAAAATGAAATTGGTTTATGAGCGCGTTAAAAAGGTTCGTGAATTTCGTTTGCAAAGTAAAAAAGCCGCAACCCGTAAGGCGGCTGATAAACCAACTTTATTTACTGAAATTAGACAACCCGACACAGATTATATTTGTGTACCCTCCACAAGTAGCGAAAATCGCAAATATATTCCAATGGGCTGGGTTAGCAAAGACGTTATAGCCAGCAATGCTGCTCATTGTATACCAAATGCAAGTTTGTGGCTTTTCGGACAACTTGAAAGTAATGTTCATATGGAGTGGGTGCGTGCAGTTGCGGGGCGGCTTGAAAATCGTTACAGATATTCGGCAGAAATTGTTTACAATAATTTTGTATTTATAAATGCAGACAAAAAACGCAAGGCAAGAATTGAAGCGGCGGCGCAGAAAATTTTGGACGCACGGGCGAAATTTCCAAATGCAAGCCTTGCAGATTTATATGATGAAGTGTCAATGCCGTATGAACTGCGCGAGGCGCACGCCGAAAACGACGCGGCAGTAATGGACGCCTACGGTTACCCGCCGAATTTTACCGAATTGCAAATTATAACAGATTTATTTTATCGTTACCAGGCAATGTTGACGAAAATACCAGAATCAATGGTGGCGGCTACAAGTCGAAGAAATTTTTCTGAAAATATTTAGTCGGCGGCGTTTAAACCCTTGCGAAAATATGTATTTTTATATTTGGCGGGCGTCATTCCCGTTTCTTGGCGAAAAATTTTTATGAAGTAACTTTGTGAACTGAACGCCAAAATTTCTCCAATTTCGGTCGCACTGAATTTTGAATTGAGCAACATATTTTTTGCGGTTTCAATTCGCCGCCTCAAAATATAATCTGTCAAATTAATTCCAACTTCCTTTTTGAAAAGTGCAGAAATATAATTTGGGCTAAGTTGAGTTTGCGCCGCCAAATTTTCCAAAGTAATTTTCGTGTGAAGATTTAAATCGATATAGTCAATGCATTTTTGAACAGCCTTTGAAATAATATTTGACTTGCGAATTTTTGACATTTGCGCGGTAAAGTAGGAAAACATTTCATAATGAATTTTCAAAACTTCCTCTACAGTCTTGCATAAATCCATTTTCTGAATATACATATCGCTGATATTGTAAGCAGTTTCAGAATCTAAGCCGCCTTCTATTGCAAAGCGCGTAGCAAGCGTAATGTTTGCAACGAAAAGATATTTCATATTTCTAACGGGATTATCTGACAAATGCCCGGTATTTCCTGAAGTCATCATTCGGTTACTTTCATCGGGCGCGGCGGGGTCTCCGGCTTGTAACATTTTGTATTGTTTCAATTCTTCGTCGTAATAGTGGTGGCGAATATTATTTTCACGGTTTAAAAATTTCATATAAGAAATTTGTTTGTCGGGGTTACTGTACTTCAACATTTTATTTCACTTCCGCTAAAAAAGTTGGCAGTTAAATTATAACATTTTCCGCTAAAAAATTTCTATTGCCGCGCCGCTTTCAAAGTTAAAATTTAGAAAAAATTTGAGGCGGTGTTAAGGCAAATGGAAAATTTACTCGGCAAATTTGCAGGTACTAATTTTGCAACAAGATAAAAAATTATTCAGTCAAAATTTAAAAATCAAGCGCAATTCAATTTTTGCGCAGGAAAGATAAAATTTTTTGGAGGGTTTAATGATACAATTTGAAGTAATTAAGCACGTCAAGTTCAAATAATTTTTTGCAGTTGAATTTTGCAACAAGATAAAAAATTTTTCAGTCAGAATTTAAAAATCAAGCGCAATTCAATTTTTGCGCAGGAAAGATAAAATTTTTTGG
>CALGGV010000062.1 GCA_937915725.1 uncultured Selenomonadales bacterium | reverse complement strand
ATATAAATAAAAAATTTTAGTCAAGAATCAAAGCCTTATTTTTGAGAATTTCTAAGCCGACAATGAAAAATTTTTTTATATTTAAAAAATATAAATAAAAAATTTTAGTCAAGAATCAAAGCCTTATTTTTGAGAATTTCTAATCCCGGCGCACAAGCTCCACAATCGCAGAATTTAGCCCCGCTTGCCTTGAGTTCATCAGCATGCGCGGCGAATTTTTTTGCGCCTTCAGCACCGAACATTTGCGCGGGAATTTCAGAATGTGCAAACGCCACAAGCCCGTCAATGTCCGTAATATCGCCTTCGAGTTCAGCAATTAATTTTTGGGCGGCGTTTTTTTCGTCCGCAGTTCCAATAGCATTAAGCCAATTTTGCCCTGTTTCCTTCAAGCCGCTGTAACAGCTGGGCGCGGCTATCATTTTTTTGGCAAGTTCAATGATATTTTCCTTTTTCAAAATCAACACTCCTCAAAATTATTTTTCTTCTTTTGGAAAGTACTTATCCATGTAGGTTTTAAATTTTTCGGCGCGGCTGTCTCCTTCGCGGGCTTCAGCAGTCAATTTGTCATGAACTTCCGCGCTTAAATCTTTTAAAATATCTTCATTTGCCAAAATTAATTGTGCAACGATAGAACGCCCCGCCGCAATTCCCGCTTGAAGTGCTTCGGGGTCGGCTTTCAAATTTTCGACGGCAGTTTTTAATTGTTCGTTCGTATCGTCAATTTTGGCAAGGGAACTGAAGAATTTTTCAAAATTTT
Organism: uncultured Selenomonadales bacterium; assembly: GCA_937915725.1. Classification (GTDB taxonomy): domain Bacteria; phylum Bacillota; class Negativicutes; order Selenomonadales; family Selenomonadaceae; genus Quinella. The sequence goes on along the minus strand of CALGGV010000062.1, from coordinate 2,583 downwards.
TTTCGACGTAAGCATTTTGTTCTTCGGTTGTCATTGTAACGTATTGGCGAAATTCCGGCTCTTTTTCTTTCAGTTTCGAGTCAATTTTATTTCCCAAAAACATAATCCCGACAATTCCCAATACCGCCAAAACGCCGATTATCATAAAAATTTTTTTCAACATTTTTTATTAAACTCCTTTTTTAGGCAAGGGGCATTAGGCAAGAGGCAAGAGTGATTTTACTACTGCCTACTGCCTACTGCCTTTTGTCTTTTGTCTTTTGCCTTAAAATTAACTAGCTTGATTTTTAGTGATAGATTTTTTTGCAACGGCAAGCATTAATTTAATTCTGTTAAGTTGGTTGACTTCAGAAGATCCGGCGTCGCAGTCAATAGCCACGATATTTGCGCCGCTGTAACTTTCGCGCAGGTTGTGCATAACGCCCTTACCGGTAATGTGATTCGGCAGGCAACCGAACGGCTGAAGGCAAACAATATTATCAACTCCTTCTTCGATAAGTTTAACCATTTCGCCCGTTAAAAACCAGCCCTCGCCCGCCATATTTCCTGTTGAAACGTGACGGCTTGCAAGCGCGGCAGTTTCTTTAATTGAGTAGGGCGCACGGAAATGAATTGAATCTTTAAGCGCGTTTTTCATTGGGCGGCGGAAAAATTCAATAAACTGTATAAAAATTTCGCCAAAAAGTTTATTTTTACGACTGCCGCCCAAAAGTTTTTGCCGTGAAATTTCATCGTACGCAGAATACAAAAAGAAATCTAACAAATCAGGCATTATAACTTCCGCGCCTTCAGCCTCCAAAACTTTTTCAAGCTGATTGTTTGCAACCGGGTGATATTTTACCAAAATTTCTCCGACAATTCCAACTTTCGGCTTTTCCAAATTTTCGTCAATCTGAATTTTATCAAACTGCGCGACGAAATTTTTTACATTGCGCCGAAAAGTTAAATAGTTGCCGTTGACTAAATCAGCCTTTGCAAGCGTCATACAATCTTCAAAAAGCCTGTCAGTTTCGCCGTACCGCAATTCGTAAGGGCGCATTCTGTTTGAAACATTCATCAACAAATCGCCGTAAATCGCCGCCTTAATTGCGTCAATCAAACAATCATTACTCAAAACAAAATCATCAGTTTCAAGCCCGTAACAAGCGAAAACCGGCACTTGTCCAAATCCCGCAAATTTTAAAGCCCGCCGCAAAACTGAAATATAATTCGTGGCTCGACACGCACCGCAAGTTTGAAAAAGTACAATCGACGTGTTGTCAACGTCATAATCGCCGGATTTTAACGCGCTCAAAAGTTGCCCAATAACCACAATCGCAGGGTAGCACATATCATTATTGACGTAGCGTAAACCTAAATCAATAGCCGCCCTGTCAGGTAACGGCGGAATTTCGACGCGGTAACCGTACTTTCTCAAAACAGCTTGAATTAAATCGAAGTGAATCGGTGCCATTTGCGGAGCCAAAATTGTATGAGTTTTTTTACAATCTGCAGTGAAACGCGGACGCGGTTGAATTTTAATTTCTTGGTAAGCAACGGGGATTTTTCTTTTTAACGCGGCTAAAAGTGAACGTAAACGAATACGCGCCGCCCCCAAATTTGACACTTCATCAAGCTTAATCATTGTGTAAATTCTGCCGTGACTTTCCAAAATTTCCTTGACTTGCTCGGTTGTTAAAGCGTCTAAGCCGCAGCCAAAGGAGCTAAGCTGAATCAAAGTAATATTTTGGTGTTCAGTTGCAAAGTGCGCGGCGTGGTACAGGCGGGCGTGATAACTCCACTGATTGACAAGCGAAATATTTTTTGACTTTGTAGGCAAATGGTAAATCATATCTTCAGAAATTATCGGCAAGTTGTAGGATTGAATCATTTCCGAAATACCGTGATTAATTTCGGGGTCGATATGGTAAGGACGCCCGACAAGTAAAATTGCCTGTTCGCCGGTTTTTTCAATTCGCTTTAAAATTTCTTCGCCGAATTTTTTAACGTCATTGCGGTAATTTTCAAGTTCAATTTCTGCCGCGTCAACTGCCGCCGAAATTTCTTTTTCAGAAATATTTTCAGATTTTAATTCTTCAGCAAGCCGCTTTTTTAATTTTTTCATATCGTGGACGGGCAGGAACGGCTGAATAAATTTAATATTTTTTTCCTTGAGAATATCCATATTGCCGCGAATATTTTCAGGGTAACTTGCAACGATCGGGCAGTTGTAAAAATTGTCTGAACGTGTATCAAAATTATACGGCTCGCAAGGATAAAAAATTTTGTCTACGCCGCGCTCAATTAAATCGATAATGTGTCCGTGCGCCAATTTCGCAGGATAACACAAAGAATCGCTCGGAATTGTCGCCATTCCTTTATAAAAAAGTTCAGCGTTAGACTTGCCCGAAATTTCAACGCGGTAACCTAACTTTGTAAAAAGTGTGTACCAAAAAGGATAATCTTCATAAATATTTAGCACGCGGGGAATACCTATAACGCCTCGCGCAGGATTTTCAAGCGGCTTGTAGTCAAAAATTCTTTTGTACTTGTAAGCATAGGCGTTGGGAATTTCACCAAAAATTTTGGGCTTGCCGCCAACTC
>CALGGV010000061.1 GCA_937915725.1 uncultured Selenomonadales bacterium | reverse complement strand
TTGAAATGTATTTGAGTTTTTCAAGATTTAAAACAAATTTTTCAGTTGGAAATTTTTTTGCAAGTTCCAAAAGTTCCTCGTTAATTTTATCAGCGTTTGAAGTGTCGATTTTACCTTTAAGATTAATCGTCAAAATATTTCCTGAAAGATTGAAGTCCATTAAATTCACTCCCTCAAAATAATTTCTGCCGCGTTCAAAATTGCAAGCCCGTATTTGAAATGTATTTGAGTTTTTCAAGATTTAAAACAAATTTTTCAGTTGGAAATTTTTTTGCAAGTTCCAAAAGTTCCTCGTTAATTTTATCAGCGTTTGAAGTGTCGATTTTACCTTTAAGATTAACCGTCAAAATATTTTCTGAAAGATTGAAGTCCATTAAATTCACTCCCTTGAAATAATTTCTGCCGCGTTCAAAATTGCAATAGCAGAATGTTCAAAAGTTAAACCGCCCTGCAAAAAAACTGTGTAAGGTTCTCTAAGTGGACCATCTGCGCTAAGTTCGATTGACGCGCCCTGTACAAAAGTTCCTGCCGCCATAATAATTTTATCTTCGTAGCCGGGCATATCCCACGGCTCCGGCGCGGCGAATGAATCTACCGGCGAAAAACTTTGAACTGCGCGACAGAATTTTATCAGATTTTCGGCAGTTTTTAATTCTATAGCTTGAATAATATCACTGCGCTTTTCATTCGGCAAAGGCGAAATTTTATAACCTAAACTTGAAAAAATTCCCGCGGCAAAAATTGCAGATTTAACCGCTTGCGCCGTAACGTGCGGAGCCAAAAATAATCCTTGATACAAAAGGCGCGGCGTCCCTAAACTTGCGCCCAATTCATTTCCCATACCCGGCGCGGTTAATCTGTAAGCTGAAAGTTCGACAAGTTCACTTTTTCCGACTATATAGCCGCCCGTTGGAGCAAGCCCGCCACCAATATTTTTTATCAAACTGCCCGCGCAAATATCCGCGCCAATTTCCACCGGCTCGCAAGTTTCGACAAATTCGCCGTAACAATTATCAATGAAAGTTACGCATTTTGGATTTACCGCTTTAACCGTCGCGCAGATTTTTTCAATTTCAGAAATTGTAAGTGGCTCGCGCATTGAATAGCCGCGTGAACGTTGAATCAGCGCAATTTTAGTTTTTGCCGTAACAGAATTTTTTATTGCGGCTAAATCGACTTTGCCATTTTGTAAAGCAATTTCTTTGTAATTTACGCCAAATTCTTTTAAACTGCCGCGCGCAGGATTTTTCCAGCCAATGACAGTTTGCATTGTATCATATGGCTCTCCGGTTATCGAAATTAATTCGTCATTCGGGCGCAAAATCCCAAATAAAACCGTTGCAAGCGCGTGAGTTCCGCTAACAAATTGCGTTCGTACAAGTGCAGATTCTGCTTTAAAAATTTTGGCAAAAAGTTCGTCAAGTTTTTCCCTGCCAATATCGCCGTAAGCATAGCCCGTCGAAGTTTTAAAATGTGCGTCAGAAATTTTTAGCTCCCTCATTGCATTTAAAACTTTCAATGTATTTATTTCTGAAATTTCCTCAACGCGGTTAAAATTTTCTGCAAATTCGCCCAGTACTTTTTTCTTTAACTTCAAAAGTTTTTCCAATTTCAAAACTCCCATAAAAATTTTGATAATTATACAACGTGCGATCTAAAATTTACAGCAAAAAAATAATTTAATATAACGGTTGAAATTGACGAATTATTAATATAAAATACTTTAAATTAGTAAAGGATTTTTTTCAAGGAAGGGTGGTTTAAAATGGCTAGCAATATTTCCAATATGCTGGGCGCGGCGAATTATTCGTATCTTTTCAATAATACCGCGTCTCAACGTCAAAATTCCATAAACTCACTTTGGAGTAACTATAGCTCTTTTCAATCTAATGCCGCAAGTAACCTTGGTGCTTTAACCGAAATTAAACAAAACGCCGCCGCCGTTGTTGACAGTTACAACGAGGCAAAAGATACTTTCTACGCTGAATTTGACAGCAATATGTCTGCACTCAAAAAATCTGCATCAAATATTAAAAATTTTGATTTCAGTAATGTTGGCGAAAATCCAATTACAAAATCCGCCGAAACTGACAAAGATGGTAACGTTGTTAAAGACAAAAACGGCGCAACCGTTATGAAAACAACTTATAGCAAAGAAATGCAAAGTGCCCTTGACGCCGTAAAAGAATTTATCGGCAACTACAACGATTCACTGAACTTTTTGCAAGATAACTCCGCAGTTTCCGGGCGCGTCGAAAGAATGGCGTCAATGTTTGGCGATACTACTTATCGTTCTTCACTTTATGAATCAATCGGAATTAACGTCGGCAAAGACGGCACACTTTCAATCGACGAAGAAAAACTTGCTGACACTATCGCTAATAATCCCGACAAAGTCTCAAGAATTCTCGGCAAAGATGGGCTCGCTGATAAAGCTGAAAGTCACGTCGATACAGCTAACGGACAAAGAAATAACCTTTTCCCAAGTGCAAAATCTATGCTCGGTAACCAACTCGACGCCGCCGCGCTTTATACCGGTAAATCTATGATTAATATGACTATGATTTCAAATATCGGTAATTTGGTTAATATGATGTTCTGATTTTAGGGACTAGAAAATAATGGCTAGGGACTAGGGATTTTTCCTTAGTCTTTTTTGTTTGCAAACTAAAAAATCTACGGACATTTATCCGCAGATTTTAAAGGTTTTCACCGCTTAGTTGCGGCTGTGACTCAGTTTAATCTTTGTCTTCTTTGTATTCGGTGCTGAATTGTTGCGTATCAGTATCAGTATTTTGAGTAATGGACGCAACATTTCCGGCTTGCTGATCTGCCGCTTGTGCAAAATTAGTATTTGCAAATGCAAGTACACCCGCGCAAATTGCCGCTACTGCTAATATCTTTTTCATAGCTATCACCTCCCCTCTATTCATATGAAACGGATGCCATTATAAAAATCACAAACATAAATTTATTAAAATTTAATATTTGTCATTAGAATTTAAACTCCGCACCGGCAATAAATGAACGTCCCGGCGAAATGAAAGCTCTTGTTGTGCTGTCTACACCATAAAACGAATATTTTTCATTCGTGAGATTATTGAATTTTAAATAAATCTTTGCGTTATCATGTACTTTGCAATTTACATTAAAATCTAATACCGCATATTTTGTTGCAGTATGGAACTTAGAATCAAAACCACCATGCCCCATAATTCCGAGTAAATTAGATTGCCAAATCCCATGATCATAATGGATACCGACACTGTAGGTTTTTCTTGGTTGTGTGAATTTTCTATTAGGCGTAAAATCATCAATATCTACCTTAGTATAGGTAAAACCTATGTCATAACTCCAGTTATCATCAATTTTTTGTTTAAAGTTTGCTTCAAAGCCACGGGATTTTTCATTTTTAATATTTTGGTATTTATTGTCTTTAGTATCTATTGCATCATTCAGATCAGCATAGAATAAATTGAAATTCATACTGGATTTTTCACCAAAATCATGTTCAACGCCGAAAATTGCTGTATGTCCTTTTTCAGGGCTTAAATTGTTACTGCCTTTAAAAGCCGCGTATAACTGATAAGGCGTAGGAGCTTTATAAACACGTCCCCATGAAGTATAGATTTTTGTAGAATCATCCATCCTATAATTTACCGCAAATTTAGGGGATACTTGATTCCCAAATTCACCATTATGATCATAACGTAAACCAGGAATTATTTTCCATTGTTTTCCCAAACTTATTATATCTTGTAAATAAAACGCTGTATTAGATATTTTTTTATTTTCATAGTCCCAAGACCAATGCGTTAAACTTGTTTGGTGCCATTCAGCTCCGGTAACAATTTTATTTTGTCCAAGTATCCAGCTATTTTGATAATCTACACCTTGTACACGGAATTTAGAAATTCCTTCGTCGGATTGATGCATATCTTCAGCTGTATCACGATCACGATCACGATCGTCATCATAACCGTCTCTGAATTTAGCGTCATTAAAATAACGTAACCAACCGGGCGTTTGAGAATTTTCTTTAAAGTTATATACTAATAAAATATTATTGCACGACATTGATTTATAACGATTAGGCGGAGAATATGTTTGAACGCCATTATATTTGTGATCAATGTATGCGCCGCTAAGTATCAGTGAATTTCTGTCGTCGAATTTATAATCAAATCTGGCGGTAAAGGTTTTGTCATTACGATCACTTTCGCGAGCTTCAAGATTGTTAATGCGTGAAACATTACCGGGATAATGAAAAGGATGACTCTCATGTATTCCACCGGTAAAAAACCAAGAAAAATCTCCATTTATTCCTTGATTGGTTATTTCATAATTATGTTGACGCCATAAACCAGTATTGACATCTAATGTTGTTTCGTTGTGTTCGCCTTTTTTGGTGATGATATTGATAATACCTGTAACAGCATCACTGCCGTAAAGCGCAGAACCTCCGCCTTTAACAATTTCAATGCGCTTGATATTTTTCATCGAAGGTATTGCAGAAAGTTCAACTGTATCACGGTTATCTATTCCGTCATTATAAAGTTGATGTCCATCTATCAGTATTAAAACTTTTTCAAGCCCATTTATTACAGGAATATTTGAGGCGACGGGCACTATTATTCCGTTGACATGGTTTAAAGCCTCTGCCAAAGTTTGATAGTGATTTGCCTCAATATCTTTATCTGTAATGGTTATTACGTTCGCAGGCGTTGTCCATTTATTTACAGGCGTGCGATCTGCCGTAATAACGAATTGATCCATATCAAGATATTGTGGAGGAAACTCTTCGTCGTCATAACCAAATTGTCCGGCAGCAGATACAATACTTGACGGCATCAGTAAATATCCAATACTGCCCGCTATTGTCAAAGCAAGTGTCAATCGCTTGTACCTTGACTTTTGCCCAAAAGATTTTTTGTTCATGAATAATACCTCTAATCATAATTTTATAGTTATAAATTCTTTAGCCTCTTTTTTGTTGGACAGTAACTAAATTCTTTTTGTAATTTTCATTGCTCGGTTCAAGCTCTACTGCCTTTTTGTACGCCTCATAAGAACTGCCGTAATCTCCCAAGCCGTCACTTGCAAATCCTAAACCAGCCCAAGCCGACGCACTATTGGGATTGATTTTGAGTGCTTTTTTAAAGCATCTTTGAGCGTCTTCAAAATTTTGCTTTTTGTTGTGCAAATGTCCCAGCATATTCCAAGCGCGTGCATTTTGAGAATCAAGCGAAGTTGCTTTTTTGTAACTTTCAATGGCTTTATCAATATCGCCCTTTTGCCCATATATATTGCCTAAGTTGTACCATACGCTTGAATGATTAGCATTTACATTTATCGACTTTTTATAATATTCCATTGCCTTATCAAAATTTTCTTGTTTGTAATAAACATTGCCGATATTTGCCAAAGGTACTTCGTCATTCGGAGCTATTGAAATTGCCTTGTTGTAATATTCAATAGCTTTACCATAGTTACCTAAATTGTTGTAAGCAAATCCGATATTATTCCACGCCGCCGCGTATTTGGGATCAAATTGAATTGCTTTATTGCCGTATTCAATAGCTTTATTGTAGTCTTTGCTGAAGTTGTAAGCATAGGATAAACCGTTGTAAGGAACTGCAAAATCAGAATAAATTTCTATTGATTTTTGGAAACATTCAATAGCCTTTGCATATTGTTCTTGATCATTATAAATCCAGCCAAGCCCTGTCCATGGAGCAGAATATTTTTCATTCATTGAAATTGACTGATTATAAAATTTTATTGCATCAGCTAAATCGCCTCTATTGTAAGATTCAACTCCACGTTGATATATTTGTGAGGCAGTAACTTTTGTTTCATTACGTTTAATTGCGGAAACTATTTCTTTTCGTTTGTTATCGTCATTGGTTTTTTTGTATTGTTCGCGTAAATCTACAATTTCATTTTCATTTTTTTCTCTGTAAATCTCTTGATCTTTATTCAGTCTTACTTGATCTTCGGCTTTTTCCATAGTGACACTACCGAATTTTCTTAAAAATTCATCAGGATCTATCCAAACTTTAACATGACATTTATATCTAATAACTTCCGGAACATTCGGCACGGGTTCAGTAGACATTTTAGAATCTTCGACTCTTAAAATACTGGAAGAAAAAACTCGTATTTGATCTCGCGTCAAAGTATTGTTTTTCATTTCAGACATTGACTCAATAATAACGCTTGCTCACTTGCACTGCGGAGAGCCTTTTCTTTTGCTTTTTCATATGCAATTTCTACGTTTTCTATTCCGATATTTCCCATTACTACATCGCCATCAGCCTCAAAAAGCTGTGCCTTAGCAAATGTCAATGATATTTTTGTTACAAAAAATATAACAATCGCTACCATTAAAATTAATTTTGAATGGATAAATTTTTTGTTTAACATGATGCTTTACTCTCTACATAATTTAAAATCACAAACTCCAATACTTACATTCTATTTAGGGGGGTTATAAATAAATTTTAATTATTTTATATCCATAGATAAAATTTGTCAATCTTTATAATAACTATAGATTGTACGAATTTAAAAAACATTACTTTATTATTAAAAGTAATAAAGGATGTGCTGGTATGGAAAAGAAAAATTTAAATATAGCTATTGGTAACCGAATTAGAGTTCTTCGTGAAACTCAAGGCAAAACTAGAGATAGACTTGCAGAAGAGGCGGGAATTTCTTCACATTTTTTGTTTGAAATTGAAACCGGCAAGAAGAGTATGACATCAAATACCATTATTAACATTGCCAAAGCTTTAAATGTAACAACGGATTTTATTTTATTGGGAGCTGCTAATCCAATGGCAAAAATTGTTACCAATCTTGAAGGTCTTAAGCCCGAGCAACTCAACTTGGCTGAGCAATTTATAGAAACATTTTCTATAGGGTTACATTTAAAGCAAAAAAAAGAAAGGGAAGAAAGATAATTGTCGAAATTTTTTTTATTACGCAGTATTGACTGCGTATTTTTTATTGGGCAAAGCCATAACCTAAAAGTTGAAACCTGCGCGAAATTTTGTTATCATAGCGTAACAATTTTTGTTAAAGGAGAGAAAAATTTGTTAAAAGTAAGTGTAATTGGTGCGACAGGCTACGCGGGCGCAGAATTACTTTCAATTTTGTACCGCCATCCGGAAGTTGAAATTGTTCACATAACTTCAGAAAGTCACACCGGAAAAAAAATTTCTGAACTTTACCCGCATTTGAACGGGATTTATAATTTGACGCTGGAAAGTTTGCAGGATATTCAAGAAATTGGAATGGACAGCGATTTTATATTTATCGCCCTGCCACACGGACACGCAATGGACGTTGGAAAAATGCTTGAAGTTTTTCCGGTGCGAATAATCGATTTAGGCGCAGATTATCGTTTTGACGACACAGAAATTTATGAGCAATGGTACGGCGTAAAACACACGCACAAAAATGCCTCCAGAGTTTACGGCTTGGCAGAAATTTACCGCGAAGATATTCGTACCGCAAAAATTATTGGTAATGCCGGTTGTTTTACTACCGCCTCAATTTTGGCACTTGCTCCACTCGTTCGCCATAAATTGATTGACTTTGAATCAATAATTATCGACGCAAAAAGCGGCGTTTCAGGCGCGGGCAGAAGTCCAAAACTCGGCAACCATTTCCCTGAACTCTACGATAATTTTAAAGCTTACAATGTTGCTCATCATCGCCATACGCCGGAAATTGAACAAGTTTTGGGAAATTTGGGCGGCGAAAAAATTACTTTGAACTTCACGCCCCATCTTGTACCAATGTCACGCGGAATTTTGGCGACTTGCTACGCTAAAATTAAAGAAAATTGTACGTCTGCAACTATCGACGCCGCCTTTTCAAAAATGTATGGCAATGAAAAATTTATCAGACTTTTAGGGCGCGGCGCGTATCCGGAAACTAAATTTGTACGCGGCTCCAATTACTGCGATATTGCGTGGCATATTGACGAACGCACAAATAGAGTTATTGTACTTTCGGCGATTGATAATTTGGTTAAGGGCGCGGCGGGGCAAGCCGTCCAAAATTTAAATATTGCGGCGGGCTTTGATGAATCTACCGCGCTTGATATTGTTCCGTTTTATCCTTGATATTTTTTATATAAAATTTCCCCTAGCCTTTAGTCTTTAACCCTTAGTCCTTAGAAAGAAGGTGGCGTTTTGCAAAAACTTGAAGAAATGGCTAATAAATTTCGCGGCAAAAGAATTTTAGTTGTTGGCGATATGGTAGCTGACGTTTATTTAAATGGGCGAATTGCGCGCGTTTCACGTGAGGCACCGGTTTTAGTTTTGGAAGAAATTGGAAAAAGAGTTGTAGCAGGCGGCGCGGCAAATGTTGTATCAAATTTGTCTGAACTTGGCGGCGATGTTTATGCAGTTGGCGTTGTAGGCGATGATTTTTACGGCGAAGAACTGAAAAATATTTTGAAACGCAGTAAAATTCATATCGAAGGAATTGTTACAGATAAAACACGCCCTACAATTTCAAAAACCCGCGTAATTGCAGGCGGGCGCGCCACTGTAAATCAGCAAGTTGTACGTATCGACAAGGAAGAAAAAGACCCGCTTTCAAAAAAATTGGAGGCGGCTTTAATCGCTAAACTTGATAAAATTCTTCCAAATATTGATGGAATTGTTTTAAGCGATTACGGCTCCAATACAATCACAAAGGCGGTTAAAACTCTCGTAATAAATTTCGCAGGCAAGCGCAAAATTCCAAATATTGTTGATTCACGTTACAATATTGGCGAATTTGAAGGCGTTGGATTCGTCAAACAAAATGATTCTGAACTTGCTACTTTTGTTGGCAGGGATATTACGGATATGACTTCGTTAATCAGCGCGGGCAGTGAACTTTTGCGCAAATTAAATTCAAACGGCGTTTTAATCACACGCGGTGAGGCTGGAATGAGTTTATTTGAACGCGGCGGCGCAGTTCATCATATTCCGGTTAGCAATAGAAGTGAAGTTTTTGACGTTTCCGGCGCGGGCGATACTTGCATTGCAACTTTCATTTTAGGTTTAACTGCGGGATTTACGCCGGTAATTTCTGCGCGAATTGCAAATTATGCCTCCGGAATTGCCGTTAGAAAACTTGGCACAAGTACTGTTAATATCAAAGAATTAATTGAAGTTTTGGACGCCGTGCAATTCGTCAACAGAGGTTATTGAAAAATGTTAATCGAAAGAAATTTAATCGTTGAAACTTGCAAAAAAATTCGACAGAGCGGCAAGAAAATTGTTTTTACTAACGGCTGTTTTGATATTATTCATGTCGGACACGTCCGCTATTTGACGACAGCAAAAAGTTTCGGCGATATTTTAATTGTCGGCTTGAATAGCGATGAATCAGTAAAAATTTTGAAAGGCGAAAATCGTCCCATTAACAACGAAAAAGACCGCGCAGAAGTTTTGCTCGGTCTTAAAGCTGTCGATTATGTTGTAATTTTTGGCGAACGTACCGCCGAAAATTTAGTTTCTGAAATTCGCCCCGATATTTACGTTAAGGGCGGCGATTATACCGTTGATAAAATTCCGGAGGCAAAAATTGTTCAAAGTTACGGCGGGCGCGTCGAACTTGTTCAATTTGTTGCAGGACATTCTACAACAAACATTTTGAAAAAATTGTCAATGTAAAATTTATCGTTACTGAAATGATTTTGAAATTTATTCTGTGGAAAAAATCCGTACAATTTGTTGAATTTGAATTTTTAAGGAAAATCAAAATTTATCGTTACTGAAATAATTTTAAAATTTATTTTTTGGAAAAAATCCGTGTAATTTGTTGAATTTTAAATTTTTAAGGAGATAAAGAAAATGTACGGCGCAATTTTAGGCGATATTATAGGTTCGCGTTTTGAGGGCAGGCGACGCGCCATAAAAACAAAAGACTTTGAACTTTTTGAAGATCGCAGCCATTTTACAGATGACAGCGTTTTAACTTTTGCGGTTGCCGAAGTGCTTTTAAATATTCATTCTTTGCAAACAAACGATATGGTAATTATTACAACTGAATTTCAAAGAAGTTTACAAAATTGGGGAAGAAAATATTTGCACGCAGGTTACAGTCGCCGCTTTAAAAATTGGATTCTGTCAGAAAATCCTCAACCTTACGGCGGCGATACAAACGGCGCGGCAATGCGCGTTTCGCCCGTCGGCTGGTTTTTTGATTCTATTGAAGATACGATAGATTGTGCCAAATTTTCTGCGTCAGTAAGTCACAACAGCGAAGAAGGATTTAATGGCGCGGCGTCCGTTGCAAGTGCGATTTTTCTTGCAAGAAATGGCGCGCCTAAAACCAAAATAAAAAATTTTATCGAACAAAATTTTGGCTACGATTTATCACGTACCCTGGACGAAATACGCCCGGAATATTATCCAAAGTTTTTGTGTTCAGAATCTGTACCGGAGGCGATTATTGCCTTTTTGGAGTCTAAAAATTTTGAAGACGCCGTAAGAAATGCAATATCACTCGGCGGTGATACTGATACTCAAGCCGCTATTGCCGGCAGCATTGCAGAGGCTTTTTACGGAATTCCCAGAGAATTAAAAATTGAGTGTCGCAAAAGATTAACCGGCGAAATGATTCAAGTTTTGAACAGATTTACCGCAGAAATTTTTGGCGAAAATCCACAAGAATTTTCTAATATTTTAAAATTCGCAGATAGTGTTCAAGTTCAATCAAAAACTTTTGAAGATTTAACGCCGCTGAAAAATTTACTTGAACTTAATTCTAAAAATTTGCCCTTCAAAATTGAACGTCTCCTTGAAAATGCCAGAATTTTTACCGGCAATATTACTGCATTGGCGGTTGATGCTATAGTTAATTCGGTTAATACTCGTTTGACGGGCAGTACTCTTAGCCAAATGATTAATGAAACAGCCGGTTCGGAACTTGCAGAGGCTTGCAGAAATTTAAAAAGTTGCAACGTCGCTGAGGCAAAAATTACTGAAGGTTTTAATCTTCCCGCAAAATATGTTATTCACACCGTCGGACCCAGATACAATGAAAAAGTTGAAGATACGCTTTTACTTTCTTTATGCTATATGAGAATTTTGAATCTTGCCAGAAAAAATAATTTGCACAGCGTAGCTTTTCCTTCAATTTCAACCGGTGCTAAAAGATTTCCTCCAACGCTTGCTACTTATATTGCGATAAATTCCATTGGCGATTGGCTGAATGATTATCCCAATTACGATATGAAAATTATTTTTGTAAATCTGGAAGAAAATGGAACTGAAATTTATAAACAACAAATTTTAAAGTACATATCCGAAAATTAACGGCGGCGGCGCAAATACCAAACAATTAAAATTATCGCGCAGATTATTACAAAGGCTATGCTTGCCTCGTGTCCAATTTCCAAAAGATATTTCCAATTTTCGCCCAAAAGTATCCCCGCGTATAAAATTAACGCCGTCCACGGTAAACTTCCTGCAAATGTGTAAAACAAAAACGCCGGTAAATTTACCCGGGCAAATCCCGCCGGTAATGAAATAAAAGTTCTGATAACCGGTAACATTCTGCTGAAAAAAACTGCACGAATACCGTACTTGTCAAACCAACGCTGCGCTAAATCGACGTGCGATTTTTTTATAAAAAAATATTTTCCGTACTTGTCAACGAACTTTCGCCCGCCGGTACTTCCCACCGCGTACGCAAAAATGGAGCCCAACATTCCGCCTATCATTCCCGCCGTAAGTGCGCCGGTAAATGTCATCTGCTCCGCAAAAATTAAATAGCCCGCAAATCCCAAAATTAATTCACTCGGAATTGGTATGCAGGCGTTTTCCATCGCCATTAAAACTGCTACCGCTATGTAGCCGTATGAATTGATAAACTGTAAAAAAATTTGTGATATTTCTTCCATTAAAATTTCTCCTTGAAAATGTGATTAATATTAAGGCAGTAGATTTTTTAACTACTGCCTCTTTACTGTTGCCTATTGCCTTAAACTGGAGGTTTTTTTTATTTTGAATGATATTCAATGGTTTCCCGGTCATATGAAAAAGACGCGGGAACTTATCAGCGAAAATTTAAAACTTGTCGATTTAATAATTGAAGTGCTTGACGCACGAATACCGCTTTCAAGTCAAAATCCTATGCTACAAGAATTACTCGGCGATAAACCTAAAATAATTGCGCTAAATAAATCTGACTTAGCCGCTAATCTGGAATTGTGGCTAAAATTTTTCAGCAGTCAAAATATTTCTGCCGTTGCAATTAATTCAATGAACGGCGCAGGAATTAAAAACCTTATCGCCACTGCTAAAAAAATTGCCGCGCCCAAAACTCATAAACTTGAAAAATTCGGCGCAAAACCGCGTTCAGCCCGCGCAATGATTGTCGGCGTTCCAAATGTTGGAAAATCTTCACTGATTAATAAATTAGCCGGCGTCAATCGTGCAAAAGCTGAAAATCGCCCCGCCGTTACGCGCTCCAAACAGTGGATTAAAATCGACGACGGCTTAGATTTACTCGACACGCCAGGCATTCTTTACCCAAAATTTGAAGATAAAGACGTTGCCTTAAAACTTGCTTGGACTTACGCAATTAACGACGAAGTTTACGATATTGAACAAACTGTTTGCTTGTTATTGGAATTTTTGGCAAAAAAATTTCCCGCCGGTTTAATTGAACGTTACAAAATCGAAAATCTTCTTGGCGAAGGACACGAAATTTTAAATTTGATAGGAAAAAAGCGCGGCTGTATTCGGCGCGGCGGCGAAATTGACAGTGAAAAAACTGCGCGATTAATTCTATCTGAATTTCGCGCAGGTAAAATTTGCAAAGTTATTTTAGACGATTTTCCTAGTTGATATTGTCAATGGCTTTTGAGAATTGGTCGGCGCAACTTGTACCGCGCCCTTTGCAGTCATTGCCGCGCAAAAGGTCTGAAATTTCTTTGGCGTCTTTGCCCTCAACCAATTTTCCAATAGCCTGTAAATTGCCGGGACAGCCGCCAACAAATTGAACGTTGTGAAGTTTGCCCTCGTCGTCAACGCTGAAATTAATCTGCTTGGAGCAAACTTTTTCAGTTTCGTAAGAATAGTTTTTCAAATTAAACCCTCCTAAAAATTTAATTTGGCAAATATATTTTTTATCTTTTCGCCAATTTCTGTAATGTTAAATGTTTGTGCGTTTTGAGTCAAGGAGTTCAAATTAATTTCTAAATTTAAAATTTCTCTGAAACTGAACGCTACACAAACGCAAATTATCAGCAAAGTAAAAAAATTTTCCTGCCACGAGCCAACTTTAAAAAGTTTGAGCCCGTGCTTTTTTTTCGTGCTGAAAATTGGAATTTTGCCGCAAATTCCGTCCTCTGCAATATGCAACAACGCCCCAATTAAAATATAACTGACAATATTGCAAATTATTCCGGCTATTGGATTTTGAAAATAAAAATTGACGCCCTGCGCGAGTGCCAACAAAAAAATATATAACGGCGGGTAATGTGACAACGCACGATGACTCCTGCGCCATTTCCAGTAAGCTTTACTTTCTTTCGGCGGCGCGCCTTCAATTTTGTCCGGAATTACCGCGCCCGCTATGCTTGCCGCCACTGCCAGCGCGTCATTCGTTGCCGCGTAAACTATAAAACCCGTTGTTATTTGATGATTTAGCCACTTCATTTAATCAGACCGCATTGCTAAAATTATAATTTTAACTTTATTTTTCAAAGATTCGTCAACGGTAAATTCGCAAAGAAATTCAACCGCAGGAGTTATACTGTCTTGAATTTTTAAAATCACTTCATTCAACTCAAACAGCGAAATTGAATCGGGTACGCCGCTAACATTCATTAAAACAGCATTACATTTATTAAACTTATTTTTATTGGCGTTTAAAAATGCAGACTTTGCGGCAGCCGAAACATTTTCAGCTTCTCCAATTATAAACAAAGTTTCGCCGGCAGATTCCAAAAAACTTGAAATATCTTCAAATTCCCAATTTTCCAAGTCTATCAAATATTTTAAACTGCGAATAATTTTTTCAGCTGTTGTTGCAAAATTTTCATCGTCCGGCAAAATAACAAAAGAATTAAATTTTCCACAGGCGGCAGATTTTTTATTTGTGATTAAAATTTTTAAAGCACCAAGAGAAAAAAATTTTTGTGTAACTTCAATAATTTCACGCCTGCCAACAACAAAAACTATATCCGCCTCTATCCCAAAAAATAAATCTTTTATAGAAAGAATTTTCACGGTCTCAATCGATGGTAAAATATTTTCAACGTCAATAACTGTAAAATCACTCATAATTTACCAGCCTTAAACTTGTAGCATGCTACTCATTATTTCAACAATATCTTCTTTGCCTTCTAGGTACTCTGCAATTTTACCAACATAACCTATACCGTGATCCACTCTATTTATATAAAATCTTATTTCTGAAACTAAATCTTTTTCATCGTAAGGTTCAGATTTTTCTATTGAACTGGAAAAAGTTAAAAGTTCCAGCATTTTGTAAATCGTCACGAAAACTCCATAATTAAAAATAGTTGTGCCGCTAAAGCGGAAAGGATACAAATAAAAAAATAACTCGTTGACAAGATAATTTTCAAATATCGTTGAAAATTGCTGTACAAATTTTTGACGCTCCTCCTCAAGCGAAATATATTTATCGGATAATTTACTAACGTTTACAGCGTAGTTTTCGTCAGTTTCAATTTGCAGTGTATTCACTACGGCAGCTAATAATCTTCTATCGTGCGGGGAACTTTTTTTATTTTCTTCGTCATACAATTTTTCCAAAATCCCCATCATTATTTTTATATGATTTTGTGGCTCAAATTTAACAAGGGGAGCTACTTTTGAAGATTGTTCTTGCAAAAAAGCGGTGTCTTTATAAAATGGTATATATTTTGTAAATGTCAATTCCAAACTGCTACTTAGCAATTCATCTAATTTATCGCAGAACAATCCAAGCATCAAAAGTCTTTGGTCAATTGTTAAAGTACGTTCCTGAAGTATTCTTATCATAGTTTCTTGCAACATTATGAATCCTTCATGTTGATTAGGCGGCAAAGGATTAGTCAACATCATTATTTTACCAAAATTATTGTGGACTTTTTCTGAAACTTCAAGTGTTTCAAATTTCAGCGGTTCAGTTGCAAGTAAAACCATTTCTGCAACTATAGGACAAGTTAAAGTTAAACTGCGTTCATAGAAATCCCCAATATCCCACGTTTGGCGCGGATATGTTGTACAAGTTATAGATAAAAATTCTTCGCCATATTTCTTTTGAATACTG
This sequence comes from uncultured Selenomonadales bacterium, assembly GCA_937915725.1. Lineage (GTDB taxonomy): Bacteria > Bacillota > Negativicutes > Selenomonadales > Selenomonadaceae > Quinella. The sequence goes on along the minus strand of CALGGV010000061.1, from coordinate 10,467 downwards.
CACCAATTATCTTCTGTCAAAAATGGACAGCGACCTTTTTCATCAAGTCTTACTAAGTAATCGTCAGCATTTTCTCTTTTTTTTAAATTAATCATAATTTCTTTAGCCGCGCTTTTCGGCTTTAAGTGTGAATAAACCTTATAAGTTTTTTTGTCAATAGTGATATTCCAATGTTTGCAACAATAAGCATTGCACTTTTGCCCGTCACATTGAAATTTGCTGACATATTCCGGTTGATAGTATGTATAAGTTTTCATTTCATTTCCTCATCTAAATTAAAAGCCGCCGCCAATATTAAAATGGAATCTGCCGCCTTGAGAGCCGCGCCCATAATCTAAGCGCAAAGGTCCAAGCGGCGTATTCAATGCAACGCCTAAACCGCCACTGCCGTAAATATCGCCGCCGCTGGGGAAAAAGCCGTTATTCCACGTTCCGCCCCAATCTGTGAAAATAATTCCTTGAACTTTTTTTGCAAGCGGAAAACGATATTCAAGCGTAGCAAGAACCATTCTGTTGCCCCTGAATTGGTCGTCACGATAACCGCGCAAAGTATTTTGTCCGCCAACTCTGAATTGGTTAAATTCTGTTAAATCGCCGTGCCCTAAGCCGTACGCAGATCTAAAAGCCCAAACTTGCGAATGATCTCCCGCCTTAAAAAATTGCTGGTGTTCTATGTCATATTTTTGAAAAGTAAAATCGCCGCCCCAAAGACCGCCAAATTCAGCCGTTAAAGCCACTCTGCCGCCTGTGCTGGGGTTATATATATTATCCCTTGTGTCTGTTACGTGCTGGGCGATTATAGCCCTTGTAGTGCCGAAATTTGCATTGCGCCAAGATTCACCATAAGTGCCGCTACGGTCGCCGGCATTACCGCTGGCAACGTGTCTTACATAGGCGTCTTTTCTGTGGCGAATTGTAATGTAGTTGGTAGAATATTCACTTTGCGGACGGCTTAAAGTTACTTCGCCGCCGGTATATTTTCTCATATAGCGTTCTTTTAAATCGCCGGCTGTATCGTAATCGTAAAATTGGTAAGTGCGGTTGTAATATCTGACAGTGGCGGCAGTTTCTTTACTGTCAAGCCATGGTTTTTTGTAAGCGAAAGTAAAGCCGTGCGCGTCAGATTCTTCCGCGCTTTTTTCAAATGACATTGAAATTGCGTCGCCTGTTCCTCTAAAATTTGTATCAGAAATGCTGACACTGCCCAATAAGCCGTCACGTGTGCTGTAACCTGCGCCGACGCCAAATGTTCCCGTGCGCCTTTCTTTTACGTTAACTTCCATAATTATTGCATTCGGCTCCACGCCCGGTTGCATTTTTATATTAACATCTTCAAAAAATCCCAAATTGTAAACTCTGTCCATACTGCGCCGCGCCAATTTTGCATTGAACGGCTCCCCGACTTTTTGCCGCATTTCGCGCAGTACTACATAATCTTTAGTCTTTTTGTTGCCCTTGACGCTGTAACCTTCAAGCGTTCCTTCATTTAGTTTTAAAGTCAGCAAGCCGTCTTTGTCAACGTTCATATCAGTAATTTTCATTAAAATGTAGCCGTCGCTGTGATATTTTTCTTCAATCGCCGCCAAATTTTCATTCAAAGTATTTCGGTTGAGTATGGAATTTCGGCGAACGGTTATCATTTTGTTAAGCTCATCATTTTTGTATAAAGTATTGCCGCTAATTTCGACTTTGCGCAAAATTGGATTTTCCATTGTATGATAAGTGATTAAGACGCCTTCAGGAACTTCTTGAAAAGTTTGATAAGCCTCATAAAAATAGCCGGTATTAATTATCGCCGCTCTGTCGCGCATAGCAATATCAGAGCTAAATTCGTCGCCTACACGCGCCATAATCGCCGCTTTTACAGTCGGAAGGGTTGCATCGCTTGCGCCTTCATATTCAATGTTGACAATCGTTTTACCGTCGAATTGGCTCATATACTCCTTCATCATAGTTTCACTTTGCATAACGGTATTTTCGGTTACCGGTTTATTTGTTACAGTTTCAACATTTTCAGTGGTAGTTTCTTTTGATTCTGTTTCAGTATTTTCAGTGGTAGTTTCTTTTGATTCTGTTTCAACATTTTCAGTGGTAGTTTCTTTTGGTACAGTTTCAGTATTTTCAGCGGTAGTTTCTTTTGATTCTGTTTCAGTATTTTCAGTTGTAATTTCAACATCTTTAAAGCCCATATACAGCGGCATTGTCAACATTACCGCTAAGCAAATTGCTGCTTTCTTTTTCAAAATTTTACCCCCTGTTTTTTATGAGATGGTGTGAAAAATTTGGAACTACGATTTTGTATTTTATTTATAAATTTAATTTATCAAAACTTGTATCTTGCCTCTAAGCTGAAAATAAATTCGCTTTTTTCACGTTCGACAGTAAAGCCCAAATTGTCGTTAATATCATACTGAAAACCATAACGAGTAATTTTTTCGCCGTTAATTCCCTGAGTATATTTTAACATTAATTTATCAGTTACATATTTACCGACAGAAATATTAAATTGTTCGTTGCGTTGTTGTCCCGTGTCAATTTCTTTGCTGGAAAAAGTATCTAAGGCACTGCCGGAGCCGCTGGAGAAAGTAAATTTATCTAAGCCCAAATTTCTTTTTACCGTGTCTTCAATATCGCCCAAAATACTCATTTGCAAGCCTATCGCCAAAACGTCTGCCATTGACATATTGGAAGTTTGGTTACCGTAGGCATCGCGCAGAGTCAAAATTTGAATTATTTCAGTTTGGCTTTTTTCCGGATTTGAAGTCAATTTCATTTCAGCATTATTCAAAGTGCCGGTTATAGAAAGTTCAACTCGAATATCTGAAACGCGGGAATCTGCCCTAAAGTTCAAACTTGGAAAGAATGAATCCATTTGATTAAAATGCAGTTCGCCTTCTCTTACGTCAAAAACCGTAGAAATATAATTTACAGTTGCGCCGCGTTTAACCGTGATAATTCCTGAAGGTTTTGGGCGCGTCGTTGAGCCTTCATATTTGACGGAGCCGGTTAAAAACATATTATACAATCTGGAGCTGTAAAAGTGAACTTTATCGCCTAAATTTATTTCAACGTCCAAAAGAATTTCCGGCAAAGGATCATCTGAATCGGGGATTGAAGGAATACTGAATAAACACTTATCAAGGTCAATATGTCCTACCAATTTTGGCAAGGAACCCCAGCGGGTAAATTCCTCTGCAACAGAAAATTGCGCGTTCAAAGGTCCGGTGAAAAAATCACTGCGAATATCCAGCGCGTCTGCCATAAAATCAAAAGTATAATTGCTAACTTTAAAATCTGCAAAACTTAAGCCGCCTCTAAATATAAATTTTCCCGTTCCAATATTTCCGGAAAAATCATCAATAATAAATTTATCGCCGGCAAATTCTGTAGCAATATTAATATGTTCAATTTGGCTTTTCATTCCCTTAATTTTTACCGTACCGTCAGAAAGTGAAATACCGCCGTTTATATTTGGGTTGGAAAGTGTGCCGGTAATTGTTAAATTTCCTGCCATATCGCCGGTAGCCCATGCAACCATATCACTTAAAACCGGCAACAAACTTAAATTCGCCTCGTCAAGTGAAATTTGCAAATTCATTTCTTGATTTGGATAAGCATTTTCAATGTATAAAGTTTCAACGGGAATTGTACCTTTTGCGCCTGCACGATAAACTCTATCGCCAATAGCCCTTTCAACCGTCATTTCTTCCACATTAAAAATATAATTGTTCAAAGTTACATGCCCGCGCAGTAAATCAAAAGTAGAGCCTTTAATTCCGCCCGTCGCACTTAAAACCAAATCGCCTTTAGGATTATTAATATCGCCGCTAAGTTTAGCATTTAAATTTGAAGTACCGACAAATTCTGCGTCAACGCCCGCCAATGCTCCAAATACTCCCAATTCAATATCAGTAGCCGCGGCAAGTAAATTTAAATCGCCATACAAATTTGCATTGCCTACAACTTCAAATTTGCCCTTTTCGCCCTGGTTGCCTTTCAAGCGATTTATATTTGCTATATGATTAATTAAATTTATGTCAAGTTGAACGTCATGTAAATCATAATCGCCTATTGCGCCTTTTTCAATTCCGCCAATCAATCTGACAGTAGGATTTTGCAAAGTGCCGCCAAATTCAATATTGCTGGTTAATTCGCCGTGCAAAAATTTAAGATTTTTATTGGCAAGAGCCGCCAACGCCTCAATATCTGCCTTTTCAATCGTTGCCATTCCGCTCATTGATTTATTATTCATGTCAGCACTTAAATACATTTCATATTTGCCGCGCCCTTGAGTAAATTTCACGTCGTCTAAAACCACAGAATCTGAAGTTGCGCCAATATGCCCTGTAACATTTTTTAAATCGACGCCGTTAAATGTCAGCAATTCAGAATTAATTTGCCCGTCAAATTTTGGCGCGTCAACAGTACCGCCTATCAAGCCTTCAAATTTTCCTGTGCCGGAAACTTCATAGGGAAATTGACGCTGAAAACGCCGTAAATCAATTTCACGCCCGCTAACCACAAAATCCAGCGCGTAACTTTTGATATTTATCGTGCCGTTTAAAACCATATCAATCATCGGCGTTATAATTTCAAAATCTTGCAGACGAAAATCGCCGTTATTCTCAATGAAATAATCGCCCTTCATCGAACTAATCAAAAATCCGTTGTAACTGCCGTATTTCATTTCGACGTAGCCGACAAGGTCTAAATTTTTAAAGTCAAAATTTTTGAAACTGCCTTGAACTCTTATTGTATTGTCAATTTCGCCGGTTAAATTTTGTTCCGGTGCAAGCAATTCTACAAGTCCTTCAAGCCGCGCTCCAACTGTATCAACACGAACATTTAAATTTTGTTCTTTAAGATTAATCACGCCGTCCATAACTTGCCATTCAACTTTGCCGCTTTTTTCCAGTTCAAATTCTTTAATTTTTATTGAATCAAAACTGCCGTCAATCGCCGCGTTTATGCTGTCGTATTCTTGATTAAAAAATTTTCCCTTCATACCGCTGCGCGGGTCTCCTACCGCCGAAAGTGTCAAGGTAAGATTTGGGTTATCAATATCGCCGTGAATCGAGCCGGAAAAATCGCTTAAGCCGCTAACTTCAATCGCAGGATTAAATTTTTTTGCCAATGCTAAATCGACGTGCGCCGCGTAAAAATCTAAATCCAATTTTTTCAAGTCAACAAAAGTACCCTCAAGATTAATTGTGCCGTGATTAGGCAAAGTCAAATTTAAATAGTCAAAACTAATATCATCATCTTTCAGATAAAACGAAGTTTCAATATTGTTGACGGTAAAATTTTGATAAGAAATATTATTAGCATTAGCGGAGCCGTAAACTTTCAAAGTTTTTAAATCTGCGCCCGTGCCGTTCAGCGCAATATCTGCATCAACGTCACCAAAAACAGGAATATCTGCGCCGGTGTAATTTCTAACTGCCGCTAAATCAATTCCCTTTGCTTTTAAGTGTGCATTGTAAACTAAATTTTGCGCCGTAACTTCAGCCTCACCGGTAACGGAGCCGCCAAAACTTTCAGCATAAATATTGGACAAAAAAACCGCGTTGTTGTTATACCTTAAATCAGTTTGAATATTTCGCGCAGAAAGATTTTCATAACCCAGATAATCTGAAGAAATTTTCGCCGCAACTTTTGGATCTTTAACCGTGCCGAAAACGTGCGCAGTAAAAGCCGCCGCGCCGTCAATTCCAATATTTTCAATAATTGCAGATGGTGCAAAATAATCTGATTCAGCATCTAAATCAAAAAAAATTTCGTCAGTGTCGGTACGAATTTTGCCGGAAACTGTTGCAAGTTGTCCATTCGCCACCGCGCTGGCGTTAATTATATATTCGGAGTCTGTGAAAGTGGAGTTGCCGCTAATATTTGCAATTTCTGTATTTTCCACTCTAACTGCGCCACTGCGAAAATTGGTAGAGCCGCTGTAACTTAAAAGTTCGCCGCGCCGCAAAATATTTAAAATTGTATTTTTAGCCGTGCCGCCGTGAATTTCTACATTTTCCGGCAAAGTATTTTCCGGCAGGTAAGGAAGAATTTTTGAAATATCTGCAGTATCAATAACCGCGTTAATAATTTGTTGATTCAAGCCCAAAGTTCCGGTTGCCAAAATATGACTGCCCAAAGTTTTTGCAGATAAATTTGTTCCAACAGCATTTAAATCTGAACAGTCCGCCGTTGCCTCAATTTCTTCAACAGAAATATTTTTGCCGTCGAATTCTGCGGAAACTACGCCGCCCGTTAAATTTATCGTTGCGCCAAAAGTACTTTCGCCCGTATCTTTAATTTTAATATCTTGAACATTCCACGAATTATCTTCGCGTTTTTTTAAAAAAGCCTGCGCGCCTAAAATATTAATTTCGTCAACAATCCCCGCGCCTTTATCCAAAACGCTAAGATCCAAAAGTTTGAAAGTAACTTTTGCTTTGTCAACTTTTGCTATAAGTTCATTATCTTTATCAAAAACTTCAATATTATTGACAATCAGCGCGCTGTCTTTCATAGAAAAAATATTTAATTCTTCGAGTAAGAAAGAATCAACTTTAACTTGAGTACCAATAAGGTCTGATGCAAAATTTTCAATATAATTTATAGCATCAGGGGAATTTAGCGCGTCATGAAGGAGCGCGTCACGTTTTGCAAACAAATAAAAACCGCCGAAAATAGCGGTTGCAAAAAAAATCCCGACGAAAATTTTTAGGAATTTTTTCAAGACAAACACTCCTTTTTAGTGGAATAGTGGGATAGTTTTATAGAAATTTTTAATATCGCACTATCAAACTATGAACTAATCACTAATAGGCGTGGCGTCTGAAAGGTCTACAGTAACCGTCGGTTGAGTTTCTTTAATTTCAGGAACTTCAGAATAATCCGAAGTAAGAGCCGCCTCTGTGCGTGCGTCAGCTGCATTTTTCCCTTCAGATTCGGCTGAAACATAACGTACAACGTCGATACTTACAGGAATCCCCATAGCTTTATCAAGGTCTGCCTTAGCTGTATTGTAAGTATAAAGTGCGTTGTAATAATTATTTTTAGCTTGAGTAAGTTTATCCGAGGCGTCCGTAACATCTAAATTTGTACCAACACCGGCGGCGTATCTTACCTGCGCAATTTTAAAATCTTCTTCTGCGCTGGCTATTGCTACTCTTGTAGTAGAAATATTTCTTTCAGCCGCACGTAAAGTCAAAAACGCACTTTGAACTTCTAACTGAACGCCTTCACGAGTTTCAGCCGCCGCCTCTTCAGCCGCCGCCAAACTTGCCTTTGCGCTTTCAACTTGCGCCGCTGTAACTCCGTTATCAAAAATATTCCAACTTGCAGAAATTCCCGCCGTCCAACTATCGCTGTAACTGTCACTGAAAGGCGATTTACCGTTCATACCTTTTGTAGCAATGGCATTAACTGTCGGGCGATAACCGGATTTTGCACTGCGTACGCCACTTTCAGCTTGTTTAACTGCATAATCTGCCGCTGCAACGTCCGGGCGATTTTCCAGCGCGTAAGCTGTGCAATTTGCCAAATTTAAATTGTACGGTATATAAGTCAACTGATCCTGCGCCCTAATAATTGTATCGGCGGGCATTAATAAATAATTGCTTAAAGTTGCAACTGCAACATCATAATCATTTTGCGCCGTAATAAGAGACTGCTGAGCATTTGCCAAATTAACTTGAGAAGATAAAACGTCCGCCTTTGCTACTGTACCTGCGCGAAATTGTGCGTTGACGTTGGTTAAATGTTCCTGCATTGTACGAACATTTTCAGTATAAACTTCAATTTCATTTCGACAGCGCAAAACATTGAAATAATAATTCGTGGCAGTTTGCCTTGTAGTTTGCAACGCGTTTTCAAGTTCCATATCTGCCGAATTAAGACCATAACGCGCGGCAATTCGCCCTTCTTTCAAAGAATTTCCGGCGTAAATCGGATAAGCAACCGTTGCAGTATTTGAAAAAAGTCTGTGATCGTAACCTTGATATTGAGAGCCGCCAACTGCATTAGCTTGACTGCTCCAAGAAAGAGTAGGACCGGAAGAGCGGCGCGCTTGCCGTAGTGCCCAATAAGCACTTTCACGGCTGGCGATTGAACGTTTAATCGTGCGGTTATTTTCCAATGCACGTTGAATCGTTTCATCAAGGTTTAAATCGACAATATCAGCTGCGCTTACAGAATTTGTAATGGCAAGAATCGCAGCTGAAATAAGAGCGAATTTACGAAACATTTTAAAACTTCCTTTCAGTAAGTTTTTTTAATTGTCAAATGGTTATCAGTTACCAGCCACTAACAATCTGGAGTATGTTTACAAAGAAATAAGTTGGTGCGCACATGACGCCCACCGCACTCCGTTTTTGAAAAAAGAAATTCCGCCTTGTTAAAAAAGAAAAATTTGTAAACAAATCCTAGAAATCATATTTCAAGCCGAAATAAGCGGCGCGTTCATCTTTTTTGTTAAGGTGGTGAAATTGTGCAAGCAAAGAGGCGTTATCAGTAAATTTGAGTTGAGATTTTAGGCGCAAATTAAAATCATTAGGATCAAACGCCTCTGCCGAAAAAGTAGCCGCGCCTGCGTAAGCATCAACTGCAACGCCCGGTTTTCCTGCGATTATACCCGCACGCGCTCCAAAATCATCCCAGCGTTTTGAAATTTGCGCGTTTAACTTTGCACTATCGCCTATATCTTCAACGCCCAAATTTAAGCCGGTATCATCTTTTGAAATATCTAAATTAAAATTCGTGTTCCAATCGTGATTTTTGCCGCTGTAGAGCATTTCAACTGAAGGATTAAATTCAACAGCCGTTGACGCGCCCTCAACTTTTCCAAGAAGTTTATCTGCACGTTCAGAAATACTTTTGGCGTTTGAAACTGTAGCTTTTAAATCATTGGCAACTTTTTTATCGCCAAATACTCCGTTCATATTATTAGCCATATCTGCAACAGATTTTGAAGTGTCCGCAATGTTTGCAAGTGTATCTTTAAGTTGTTGCGCAGTAGCAGGGTCTCCGGCGAATTTGTCAAGATTAGCCGTCATATGTTCAACATTTTTCATTGTGGAATTCATAGAATCTAAAAGCGCGTTCATCTGCGTTGCCATTTGATTAACGTTGCCTTCATTTGTGGCGGCGATTCTGTCAACAGTTTCCATAAGTTTATTAACATGATCTGACGCCTGCTTAAGATTATCGCCCATTTCAATTACTGAAGTTTGAAAAGCCTCGTTGCCAATAATCGATTCAACATCTTGTAAAAGTTTATCGACTTTGCCCAAAACTTTGTCTAAGCCTTCAAACATTGAATTCATATCAGCCTCTTCAGTAACTTTAATTGAATCGCCGTTCAAAAGATAATTGCCGTTGTCAATGCCCGGCGTAATGTTTACAAATTTTGAGCCCATAACTCCAACGCTGATAACTGTTGCAGTTGAATCATCCGGAATTTTGACATCTTCATTAATTTTCAGCGTGACAACAACGCCACCATTTGCATTTACGATAGAATCAACTTTGCCGACAGGAACTCCGCTAAGCCGCACGTCAGCCGAATTTTCTAAGCCCAAAACTTGTTTAAAGGGCGCGTACAAAACAAATTCGCCGCCAGCCCCTAAATTAATTTCGCCTAAACCAATAAGCGCGGCACTTAACATTGACAGCCCGCCTATCGCAAATGCTCCTACTTTTGCCTCTGCGTTCAAATGATCACCTCTTTAAAGCACGCGGAAAAATTCTTTAACGCGCCGGTCGTCAATCTTTTTAAAATTTTCAACCGTATCGACTGCAATTAAATCGCCGTTATAAACCATTGCAATTCTATCAGCAATTCTGCACGCGCTAACCATATCATGAGTTACAACAATGCTTGTAACATTCAACGCCTTTTGAGTAGAAATAATTAGTTCGTCAATTTTATTTGTAGTGACAGGATCTAAGCCGCTTGAAGGCTCATCATAAAAAATAATTTTTGGTCCAAAGGCAATGGCGCGGGCAAGCGATACGCGCTTTTTCATACCGCCTGAAAGTTCATTGGGCATAAGATTTTCTACGCCCTCAAGCCCAACCTGCGCGAGTTTTTCTTTTACAATCTGATTAATTTTTTCACGCGGCAAATTAGAATGTTCAACAAGCCCAAACGCTACATTATCCCCGACAGTCATTGAATCGAAAAGCGCGGAATATTGAAAAACCATTCCCATTTTTAATCGAATTTTTGTCATTTGTTCTTCATTAAAATTTGAAATATCATCTTCATCAATAAAAATTTTTCCGCCGGTAGGTTTAATCAAGCCAATCATCAGCCGGAGCAAAGTAGATTTTCCACTGCCACTGCCGCCGATAATCGCTAAAGTTTCGCCGTCTGCAATAGTAAGATTTATATTGTTAAGGGCGCGTTTTTCACCAAAAAACTTTGAAACGTTGACAATTTTTATCATAACAATTTACCTAAAATTTTTT
>CALGGV010000060.1 GCA_937915725.1 uncultured Selenomonadales bacterium | reverse complement strand
AACGGCGATTTACCGATAAAGCCGATGGACACTTCATCCAATTCATAGGCTTTTTTGTTTGTCAATTTAAATCCTCCATTCTAAAAAAATTGGGACTCGCCGCAAATTTAGCGTAGCCCCTAAAATTTTTTCCTTCTTAAAGATTTTGGTTTATCTAAAATTTCGCTAAGGATAATTGCATTCATTGCCGATTTAGAATCTAAATTGACTTCAATATTTTTATTTTCTTCCTCGACAAAATTTGTTGTTTCAGGCTTAGTATTTGTTGCTGTAAAATTTTGCGCCGCCTGTTTTTTCTGCCGGTACAATTCGGAAAGATTAATTTCTTGAACTTCGGCGGCTCTGTTGGGGTCGTTTGCCAAAGTTGGAATTTCAAAATCTAAATTGCCTGTTGAATCTTGCGGCGGAATTTGCGGCGGCTTTTTTTTGTTGCTGCTTAAAGCCTCAATAAGCGAAACGATTAACCACAGCACGATTATAAATGTTAAATCCATTTTTATTTACCGCTTGCAACTTTTTTATTACCGGATTGACTGATGGCTTTTCTCATTTCTGTATCAGCTTGTACATTCATCATATTGTAATAATCCATGACGCCCAAATTTCCATTTTTGAAAGCCTCTGCCATAGCGTGTGGAACTTCAGCCTGCGCCTCAACAACTTTTGCCTCCATTTCTTGAGTATAAGCCTTCATTTCCTGTTCGCGGGCGATAGCCATTGCGCGGCGTTCCTCTGCCTTAGCTTGTGCAATTCGTTTATCTGCCTCGGCTTGATCTGTTTGAAGTTGTGCGCCAATATTTCTGCCAACGTCAACATCTGCAATATCAATCGACAAAATTTCAAACGCTGTACCGGCGTCTAAGCCCTTGCTTAAAACTGTATTTGAAATTTCTTCAGGACTTTCAATAACATTGGTATGACTTTCTGAACTGCCGATTGTTGAAACGATACCTTCACCGACACGCGCAATAATTGTAGGTTCGCCCGCGCCACCGACTAATCTGTCAATATTTGCACGAACTGTAACACGCGCTTTAACTTTAACTTCGATACCATTTTTGGCAATAGCTCCGACAAGCGGCGTTTCAATAACTTTTGGATTGACGCTCATTTGAACTGCTTCCAAAACGTCACGCCCTGCCAAGTCAATCGCCGCCGAACGTTCAAAAGGTAAAACAATCTGTGCACGTTGCGCCGCTATTAAAGCGTCAACAACTTTATCGACGTTGCCGCCCGCCAAATAGTGCGCCTCAAGTTGATTTACATTGACATCAAGCCCGGCTTTATTTGCTTTAATTAAAGGCATTACGATTTTTGCCGGCGGAACGCGGCGCATTCTCATTCCAATTAATGTAAAAATTCCAACGTGAACATCAGCCGCCAATGCTGAAATCCATAGCCCTATTGGTACGAAATGTAAAAAAATTCCTACGGCTGCCAATGCTACAAGCACCAACAACCCTGTACTTAGTAACAGTTCCATTTTCAATATCTCCTTTCAGTTGACTTTAAGGATTAAGGATTAAGGAACTTTCCCCAGCCCTTAGACCTTAACCCTTAATCCCTAAATTTGGCGAACTAAAATTCTGGAGCCGTCAACATTAATAACCCTAACAATATTTCCACGCTTAATGAAATTGCCTTCAGTCACAACGTCCAATGGCTCGCCCTCAATAGTAACAGTACCGGCGGGGCGTAAATCCGTGGTACAAACAGCTATTGCGCCCAAATATTTTGTCTTGTCAATATTGCTGGTGTAACCATTAATATTTTTTTGACGTTCGCCCAAAACTAAATCATCAAGCACTGTGGTATTTTTCGCCGGACTTCTGCTTGTCACGTAAACAATTATTGCAATTCCAAAAATTACGCACGCAAACAAGCCGTAAAAAACCAGCGACGCTGAAAAAAGTTGAATCCCTAACATTTAAGCCACATCCCTTCTGCGGGTTAATTTTTACCACGTATCAGGAATAATTATTTCTGCATTTGCGCCGATTTTTCCTTCATTTTTTGGAGGCGCACTTGTAATTTCAGGCGGCTTTTCATCTTTGAAATTGGGAGCAATTTTATCAATTCTTTCCCTAGCCGCAGCGGTTAATTCATCAATTCTTGAAAAAAGTTCAAAGTACCAATCAAGCCTTTCTTCATAATGTTGACTCAAAAGGCGATTGTTTTTAACGTAGTCATAAGCTACAGTTGCCATATCATAACGCTTTTCCGGATTTTCAATAAGAAATCTTAACTTTTGCGCAAATTCTTTTTTATCGTTGAAAATAAGCCCGTTTGTGCCGTCCTTAATAATTTTTTGATAGACAACCGGCGATGCCAAAACAGCCGCGCCATTTCCTGCACATTCGATAAATTTTAAATCTGATTTTGACCGGTTAAATTCAGTGTCTAAAAGCGGCAAAAGTGCAATATCAGATTCTTGCAAAGCTTGTTCATATTTTTCATAAGAAACAAATTGCCCGTTGTAATAATTAGGGTCGCCAATTAAAGTTTTATTTGAACTTTGAATTGCGTCAAAAAGTTCTTTGTTAGCAATAATTTTGAAAGAAATTTTATCGCCGTATTCTTGAGCAAACTGATTTATAATCGGCAGAATGTCAAGAAAATCATTATCACGATTAACCGCGCCAAAAAAGATTCTGACGGAAGAATTTTTTTGTTTTTTGAAATTGCGCAGTGGTGAAATTTTGCGCAGATGATTAGCAAAAACTTTAATATGCGGGTTAAATTGCCGGAGCGCGTCCGCCAAATATTCTGTTGAAACTTGAATTGCATGCACGCCAATAAAATTTATCCAGCCGTTTTTATCGTAGCCTTCCCGCCAAAGTAAAGGGTTATCGTCCATTTCCTCGACGTACAAATAACCGTAGTTTACCAATTTTTCAAAGAAATTTTTTCCTTCAGTGAAACTGTCAAAAGAAATTCTTTGATTGATAAAAATTCTGTTAATAAAATCTTTTGGTTTAAAAAGCCTGTAGACTTGTCGGCTTTCGTAGAAAAAAACTGAAAGATTCGGTTCCGTACCTATAAAATTTAGCGGGTCGAAAACTCTTTTTGCGCCGCAAACTAATTTTTCACCAATAGCAATTTGAATTGAAGTACTTTGTGGAATTTCTTCAGGCGTAGCAGAAATTATATAGGTAAAAACTGCCGGATCTATTTGAGAAATTTCAGCAATACCGGGCGCAATTTCAACGCGCCGTGCGGCATTTAGCTGATTAAATTCGTTTAAGCCGGCGTTTGAAATAGCCTCGTCAAGTTCAACTTTGGTTAAAGTTGTCTTAAATTTAAGCGGCTTACCTTCCAAAATCGCCTTAACATTTTCAATGTAGCCGACATTATTTAAAGTAAAAATCAATCTACCTTGTGGATTTAAAAATTTTGCGGCAGATTTAATCAGCTTAACAAGTTCAGCATTTTCTAAATTGTCAATCATAGCACTTTGCAAAAGAATTGCGTCAAATTTATTTTTAAGTTTTGGCAAATTTTTTTCAACAAAGTACCTGCAAGCGGGCTGAATTTCACAAAATTTTTTTTTGCTGTTTTCAAAATCAGCGGCAACTTCTCCTGTCAATTCCAATACACTTTTTGAACGTGGCGGAATAAAATTTTCAAAAGTCATAAATCCACCTCCAAAAAATCACACGCTAAAAATTAAAAATCAGATACTAAAAATAGCTGCGGCAATTTTAGCAGCGTAATCATCGCCAACCGGTGCCCACATTTTGGCTTCTTCGTTGTATTGGCATTCAAAAGTTAAATCAGCATTGCCGGTAACTTTTAAATCTTGAAGAGTGGCAATAGCAGCATTTATAATAGCGTCATTTCTTTCAGACTCGGGTAATTCTGCAATATTTTCTGGAAATTTTGCAGTAACGAGGTCTTCGGTAAATTTTTCAAAAGTATCAACTGTAACTTTTACTGTGGCTTTATTTCCTTCTTCGGAAACAGTTTCAGTTTTTATTGTTGCGCGTTTAAAAGCATTTTCTACAGCGTCATTAACTTTTGCAACTTGTTCATCTGAAAAAGCAATTCCGCTTGATTCAATAAAACTTTTAGAAAATCCGCCGAGAAATTCTTTTTGATATTCTTCAGGATTTAAACCAACTTTTTTCAACGCGGCGTCGTCAAAATGCAAAAGGGCATTACAAATTGTTGCTACATCTTCAGCAGGTGTAGGTTTTACAGCGGCTTTTTCTTCTCCGCCGCCACAAGCTGAAACCAATAACGCCATGACCAACATTGCCAGTGCAAAAACTTTTTTCATTTTAAAATACCCCCAAAATAATTTAAAAAATTTTACTTATTAAAAATCCCAAATTTTAGTTGCGATATTAAAACCAAATTCTGTAGCGTTGACGGGCAACCACATTTTAACTTCAGGTTCATAAAAACATTCAACCACATAATCAAAAATACTTGCAATTTTCATTTCGTCTATCGAAACAACCAAAACATTTGTGATAATTTCTGTTTGTTCTTCTTGTGACATTTCGGCAATATTTGGCGGCAATTTTGCAGTTGCAGTTTCCGTCGTAAATTTTTCAAAAACGCTAAGTTTAATTTTTACAGTGGCTTTATCTTCAATTTCTGAAATAGTCTCAACTTCAAAAATTGAACGCTTGTAAACGCCAAGAATTGCACTGCGAATTTTAGAAATTTGACTTTCAGAAAATTTAAGCTCGCTTGATTTTGTCAAGACTCTTGCTATTTCGTCAACAATATCTTTTTCGTATTCTTTGGGAATTAAGCCAATTTTTTCTAAAGATTCTTTGTCAAAGTGAATCACTGCATTGCAAATAAGTTTTATATCGTCGTCCGGAAAAGATTTTTTCATGATAATTACCTAACAACACTGTACATTAAATCTTCTTGTTTACGCATACATTTTAAAAGCTCAAAGCGATCTAAAATAGTTTCACGTGCAGCTTTTCCAAGTTTTTTGGCGCGTTCAGGATCGTCCAAAAGTTCCTCAACTTTGCGGGCGATATGATACGGCGAACGAAA
This sequence comes from uncultured Selenomonadales bacterium, assembly GCA_937915725.1. Taxonomy (GTDB): domain Bacteria; phylum Bacillota; class Negativicutes; order Selenomonadales; family Selenomonadaceae; genus Quinella. The sequence continues at coordinate 1,538 of CALGGV010000060.1, read as the reverse complement.
TTCTGCAAGCAAGCCGTTTTCACCATCTACCATAACTTCTTGAACGGGCGGAGTTTTTGAACCGACAATAGGGCAGGCGAAACTCATTGCCTCAAGGAAAGACCAACTTAAAACGAACGGGCGCGTTAAATAAATATGACAGCTTGACGAGCGCAAAATTTTTCTAAAATCGCCGCGATTTCTCAAGCCGACAAAATGTACGCGCTCTTTATCATAACCGCCTTTCTTTTCTTCCTCTTTCAAGTAGGTTGTATCTTTGAGTTGCGCGCCGTAACAGATTCTGTCTTTGCCGACTATAACAACGTGAGTTTTTGGGCGGCGTGAAAGTACCAATCTTATAGCGTCCATAAAATACGGAAAACCGCGATACATTTCAAAGCCGCGTGCAACATAAGTAATAATTTCTGTACCTTCCGGCAAATTTAAATTTATATCGTCAAGCACTAAACCGGGGCGGTTGCCGCTGGGATCCGGCGAACAAAAATTTGTATCAATTCCTTCATGAATAACATTAAGTTTGGGCTTGTATTCTTTTGGAAATTGCGAATATTGCCATTGCGTGGGAGTAACTCCGGCATCGCAAAGTTCCAAATTCATCAAGTGGTGCGCGTTTCTTGTACGAATTGAAATTCTATTTCCCATTTGCGGAATTTCATCCGGCCACCAATAACAATCGCTGTCGTCAGTCAAGTAATACCATTCAAAATAGCCGATAATTGGAACTTTTGGATATAAATCTTTACAATAAAGCGTGGAGCCCCAGCCGGTATGTGCTATGATAACGTCCGGCTTAATATTTCTTTCTTTAGCCAGCCACTGCAACGCACGAATTACAGCTTGCCCTTCGACAACTGCCTCAGCCGCCGGGCGCAATGGACCCGCGTTTTTTATATATTCTTCTTCCTTTTCTGTCGGCTTGCCGTAAAGTGCCAGCGTAACGTTTTTTAACTGCGAATTAATGGAATTTTCCTTTGAACAAAAATAAACCGTGTTTTCTGGATTCCGCGCCATATACGGAGCCAAATTTAAATATTGCGCCGGAAAACTCGGATGCAAAAAAAATATGTTCATTTAAACCATCTCCTTTAAATTTTTCCCAAAATTATACATTATATTTTTTTAAATTAAAAGGAAAGACTAGGTGCGATTGATTTTCAATAATCCCAGCTCCTAGTCCCTAATCCCTAATTATCCCATTTGTGAATTGTAAAGTTTTGCGTACATACCATTTCGTTTTAAAAGTTCGTCATGGGAGCCCGCCTCAACAATTCTGCCTTTTTCGATAACAATAATTGCATCGCAGTTGCGAACGGTTGAAAGTCTGTGTGCAATCATAATCATTGTACGTCCGGCTGAAATTGGCTCAATATTTTGCATAATGATATTTTCGGATTCATAGTCAAGGGCGGAGGTTGCCTCGTCAAAAATTAAAATTCTTGGGTCTGAAATTAAAGCACGCGCAATAGCAATTCTTTGACGTTGCCCGCCGCTTAACAAACTGCCGCGTTCACCTACGAAAGTTTCATAGCCGTTTTGGA
>CALGGV010000059.1 GCA_937915725.1 uncultured Selenomonadales bacterium | reverse complement strand
AAATCTGCGCGACAAATAAAAAAAAATTGCCCGCCGAAATGACGGGCTTTTTTGTTTGCAAAAATAAATTTAAATCTTGTCTACAGCTAAATTTCTGTCAGCCAAAAGATTCATAGTTTCAATAAATTTTTTGCCGGATTCTAAATCAAGAGAAAGTTCAAAATTTTGTTCGTTAATTCCGGTTTCGCCGAGCAAAACACCGAGCGGATTTATAATTTCCGAACGCCCTAAACTGTTTACGAAAATAACAAAAATTTGATTTTCAATGGCACGCGCCTTAGTCAAAATTTGACGCGGTACAAGGCGGAGTAAACTCCACGCCGAAGGTACAAATAAAATTTCCGCGCCCATCAGCGCAATTTTTCTGATAAATTCCGGAAAACGTAAATCATAGCAAATAGCCAAGCCACAAGTTATGCCGTCAAGTTCAACCGTAACAATTTTATCGCCGGGTGTAAAAACTTTTTCTTCGCCCGCAAATGTAAAAAGATGGGCTTTATCGTAAGTTGCGACAATATCTCCCTTTCTGTTGCTGACAAGACAGCGATTATAAAATTGCCCGTCAACTTCAACGGCAACCGAGCCGCCAACAATATTAATGTTCAATTCTTTTGACAATTTGGAAATAAAATCCATTGTGCGTTCAGCATTTTTATCGGCGTAATTTTCAAGCGGCGTTGGAAAATATCCCGTGTTCCAAAGTTCCGGCAAAACTACTATATCGGTATTTTGCGCGCCCCTAATGAAAGTGTCAGCCGTTTCAAAATTTTTGTCAACGTCGCCCAAATGTGATTTAAATTGCGCCATTGTAATTTTCAGCATAAAAATCCCCTTCCAAAAAATTTATCTGTCAATTAATTCTAATTTCATTGCTAAAATCCTGCGTACTGATTCATTAATTCTTTCTTCGGAAATTTCGCCGCTTTTTACCGCGTTCAAAATTCCTTCATAAATACTTTTCTGCTTTTCGTATTCGTGGCAACTCAAAACAATATCTGCACCCGCTTTTACAGCCGCCGCGCCCAATTCGCCTTGAGTATGATATTTTGAAACTGCACCCATATCTAAATCATCTGTGATAATTACGCCGCTAAATCCCAATTCATTCCTTAAAAGTTCAGTCACAATGGCGGGCGAAAGTGTAGCAGAATTTTCAGCATCAAACGCCGTGTATTTTAAGTGCCCTACCATTACCATAAATTTTGAATTGTCACGTTCGCTGATAACTTTTTTGAACG
>CALGGV010000058.1 GCA_937915725.1 uncultured Selenomonadales bacterium | reverse complement strand
GTGCGGCGGGCGTCCTTCGATACTTCAAATATTACATTTGTAAACAAATTCTAGGAATTAGGGGAATTTGTATTTAAAATAATTTAAATTAGAAAGATTTTTTCACTTTTGCAGAGGCAGTAACGCCCTTTTGAACTCCCGCCCAACCTGTAACATTAAAATCTACAAGCCACGCACTTTCTTTATTTTTGTGCATTTGCCAGCCCAATTCTAACATTCCGCTGGAGCCTTTAACTTTAGCCTCTGTTGTAGTGTAGCCCTTGTAATTTGCGCTTGTACTGCCGTTAAATTCGTATTGATAAGCAAGCCCGGTATAAATTTTGCTAAGGTTGCTAACTCGCGTTGTCATACGATAACCAATTTTAAATTTGCCGCTGTCAACAGAATCAAAATCATAATGTTCACCGGAAGATAAATCTGCGCTAAATCCGTTCAAATGATTGTGCGCGTAAATCCCGTAGTAATGCAAAAGATTATTTTTATTCATACGCAAAAGACGCCCTGCGCGAATGTGTCCGGCAAAAACCGGAGCACTTTCACTGTAGCTTGAAAGTAAATTATCAGAGGCAAAATCAGTTTTGGCACTGCCGCCGCGAAAACTTCCTTCCAAATAAACGCCATTCTTCCAAATTTTTCGCCCAATAATTCCACCGGCAAAATATCTTGAATGCCCGCTACCGTGCGTACCGTCAGCAAGGTAACTGTCAAAAGAAGTTTTGCCGTAGTCGAAAAGCGGCGCAAAAACTAAACTGCCGCCGCGTGAATCTTCAATCGCCCGCGCAAATCCTAAATCTATACCGCCGCCTTTTGAATCGACGTATGACCCCGCGCCGGTTTTAATTCTAAGTTTCGCCCCTTCAATATTTGCGAAAATCCCAAAATTATTGCTAACTGTTTCAGAAATACTTTCGCCGTCAGCAACTGCCTCTTCCAATTCTTCAGGCGGCAACCAATCAATAATTCTATCAGTACCGCGTGAAATTGTTCCGCCGGTATTCATAACGCCCTGCGAAAAAGCGCGTGTCTTTTCATTAACTGTAGCACTGCCGAGAGTCAAAATTAAATTATTTCCGTCGTCTGTGATTGTAGAATTTTCGTACGTCAAAGTTGAACCTTCAGCAATATTTAAATTATTTTCGCCGCTTGAAGTTAAACCGTTTGCATTTGAAATTAAATTGACTTTATCGCCGGAATTTAATGAAGTACCGCCAGAAACATTTGCATTAACAGTTGTATTTGAAAGGTCGGTGTTTTTTTCTGTCAAAGTCAGCAAAGTTGCGCCGTTAGTTACGCCGTTTGGAATATTAAAATTAATCGTGTCAAAATCGTAAATATTTTTGGCAGTCAAGCCGCTTGAATTGAAATTTAAAGTGTTGCCGGAAGAATTTTCAACATCACCAAGTAAACCGCCGTAAATATACGCGCCGGAAATATCGGGCGCGCCGGAAATATTGAAAATATTATTTTGGGCTGTTACATGTGAAAATTCGGTGTATTCATTTGAAAAAGTTCCGCCGTTAATGCTGAAATTATTATTGGAAATTTCGCCGCTGTAAGCAGTCGATTCACTAATATCAAAATAATATTTTCCGTCATTGAAAATAATTTGGTTTTCAAGAAAATTGCCGCTGAAATTACCGCCAATAACCGAAAAATTAAATTCGCCGCCGTTGACAGTCAATTTGTTAGAGAGAACATCGCCCGTGCCTTCCTTATCTTCAATCGTCATGGAATAATTGCCGTCGTATTCTCTGGAAACGCCATTGAAATTTATTGTAGTATCGTCAACTTCGATATTGTTATAAGCATAAGGGTTGCTAAGATTTTTATCTTCGGAATTTTCTTCTTCAATATGTTCTTCTTGATTTTTTTCTTCTTCAGAAATTTCTTCTTCTCCGTCGGCAAAGGCAACTGAATTTTGGCAAATTAAGCCGCCGGTTAAAAATCCAACAAGCAAGAATTTTTTTAGATTATCTGAATTTTTTTTAGTAAGATTTTTTCTGATAGTCCTAAGCATTTAAAATCTTTCCCTTCAAAAAATTTAAAAATCAAAACGCAAGCCCGCGTAAGGTCCGTTTAAATCAAGTGTACCGCTGTTATCTTTGTGTTTAAGATTAGCGTGAATTTTTCTGTAGCCAACACTGATTGAAAGTAAATCAAGGGGATTGTAACGAATACCAGCCTCAAAATCATAAAAATGCCCGTACCCGCCGAGCGGCATCCCTGAAAGATGAACATTGAAAAGTAAAGTGTCCAAAAGTGAGGCGTGTGCCCCAACTCCAAGTGTAGGAATAGGCGCGCCAAATTCTCTTGTAGCACTTACAGAATTTCCGCTATTCATTTCAGTACCGTTTACAGTTCCCTTCCAATAAATTCCCGTCAAGCCGTAACTCCAATCAACGCCGCTACCCAAAACATTTACAATCGGATTTGTAACTTGCAATTTCAGATAGTGTAAATCACTTTGAGAATCAACCGCGCCATGATAACGGTTGCCGGCAAAATTAAAAACATTACTGCCGCCAATATTTGTACTGCCGGAGCCGTGAATTTTTAAATAATCTGCAGTAAAACGTTTGTAACGGAAAATAACTTCCGGCGCGTTATCGTTGCCAAATCCCAAATTGTCTTTTAAGCTGACTTCGCCGCTGTTATAAAAAATTTTGTCAGATTTTGCGCTTAAATCCATGTGCGGTGCGAAAAATCTTGCCTCAACCGAAATTGGAAGGATTTTTTGAGTAATATCTTTCAGTGCGCCCTTTACTAAAAATTCCGGCGGCTCGGTTTCTCTGTGTTCAATCGGAAAATGGATTTTTTCCGGCGGCTCTGAATTATTTTCTGCCGCAAAAGTCGTTGAAGTGGGCAAAGTTAAAATTATTCCTGTTGCCAATAAAAATTTTGCTAATTTATTTTTCATAAAATTTTTCCTCCAAAATTTAGAAATTATGGATTTTAAGGCGTCTAACTTTTTATTTTGGTATAAAGTATAGTAAAAAACTTTTGAAAGTGCCTTCTCGTTGAAATTTTAGCCCGTTTTGAGCCTTTTATTTTTAAAATTTCTAAAACTTTAACCCTTAATCCTTAACCCTTAATCCTTAGCCCTTAAATCCCAATTTCTAAAAAAATTTTGGTACATTTTACCAGCAAAATTATTTCTAGACAAGGTGCGCAGATTTTTTAATATTCGCGCAGATTTTAAGATATTCAAAGGAATTTATTGGCGTGTGTCGAATTTTGATTTAAATATAAGGAGGGGGAAATTTTATGGCAGATTTTGCACTTTTGCAGAAAGATCAACAAGTTGAATTTAATTCCGGCAGAACTGCTACAGTTGCAGGCAAATTGGGCAGTGGCGGGCAAGGCATAGTTTACCGCGTAATTTTTGACGATACAGGCGAAGAAAAAGCTTTAAAATGGTATTTCAGAGACAATTTGAGTAATCCCAAAAAATTTTACAATCATTTAGCCTCCAATATTCAAGGCGGCTCACCTTCAAAGACTTTTGTTTGGCCTGAAGAATTGACAGTTTGGAATGACAATGAATCTTTTGGTTACGTTATGGAAATTTTCCCGCAAGGTTACGAAGAATTTCCACAATTCCTCAACGCCAGAGTTAAATTTCACAGCGTACAAGCTATGGTCAATGCCGCTTTAAATATGGCGTTAGCGTTCAATGCACTGCACAGCAAAGGTTACAATTATCAAGATTTAAACGACGGAAATATTTCGATTAATCCGGATAGCGGCGATGTTTTTATTTGCGATAATGATAATATTATGGGACACGGCGAACATTCCGGTATTGAAGGCAAAAAAAGATATATGGCTCCTGAAGTTGTGCGCGGCGAAAAACAGCCGGATAAAAATACAGACAGATATTCATTGTCGTTAGTTTTGTTTATGCTTTTGATAGGAGATCACCCGCTTGAAGGGCAAAAAACAAATGTACCTGTCTTAACTGATAAATACGATAAAAAAATTTTTGGAACGGAGCCGCTTTTTATTTATGATAAAAATGATAATTCAAATGCCCCAATTCCCGGACTTCATCAAAATGCAATTACCCTTTGGAAATATTTTCCGGGATTTATAAAAGCGGCGTTTCAAGCGGCTTTCAGTCAAGAAAGTTTATTGAATGCTCACGGGCGTTTATTGGATCAAGATTGGTTTCATATTTTAATGCGTTTAAAAAGTTCAATCGTAAAATGTCCTCAATGCGGCGCGGAAATTTTTTTGGAAAGTACAAGAGAAACAATTTGCGGCAACCACAAAGTTCAACCTGTCGGTTATTTAAATTTTGATAAACGTTCAAACAGATTGGTAACCGTTCCAATTTTTAAAGGTGCCGTTCTTTACAATTATCACGTTGATAACTCGGAAGATTTTAAAAATGTTGCCGCGCTGATTAAAGAAAAAAATGGAAAATTCGGCTTAGAAAATAAAACTAATCGCAGTTGGACTATAACCGCACCTGATGGTAAAATGGCAACCAGACAGCCCGGCGAAATTGCAGTTTTGGGCGCAAATTTTACCATAAATTTTGGCGGCGGAAATACCGCACAAGTTATTCTTAATTAATTTTTTTATTGAAGGGAGTAATAAAAAATGCCCAGTATGTTAGATAAAACTGAAATTGGCTCCAAGAGAATGTGCCCTGTAATTTTTTTGATTGATACTTCGCTTAGTATGTCAATCGATACTACCGGTCGTGGTCATCCTATCGGCGCGGTAAATGCAGCGATTGAAAATTCATTGCCGGAATTAATTTCAATGAATGAAAAAAATGCAGACGCCGAAATTAAAATTGCAGTTTTGAGTTTTGATTCTGATGTTGAATGGGTAACCGGTGAAACAGGTTTAATTTCTCCGGAAGATTTACAAGCGAAATGGAAAGACTTGGATGCAGACGGGCTTACTTTTATGGGCGCGGCGTTCAAAGAATTGAATCAAAAACTTTCTGTAAGTCATGGCTTTATGCAGCACGCCTCAGGCTCGGTTGCGCCTGTACTTTTTCTTTTGTCTGACGGTG
>CALGGV010000057.1 GCA_937915725.1 uncultured Selenomonadales bacterium | reverse complement strand
CGGATTTCACAACTGCAATATCGGATACAGTAGATTTAAGCGGCAATGCAACCTTAACATTCACAACGGGCGAAAGTGTTTCTTCAGTTGTGTTGGAAAGTATAAATAGCGGGATTTTAAATGTTGTGATGGATAAATATTCTGCAGAGTATGAAATAGGCGTTGGGCTCAATACTGATTTTGTAATTAATACAGAAACAAACATAACAATAAGCAGTATAGCAAAATCTAAGCTGATAAATTTAGGTACAAATGTTGACGTGGAATTAAGCAATTTTGATGTAGATAATCGCGGCTCCAACGTAACAATAAATGGCGGTACTGGAGCAGATACAATTACAAATTCCGGCTCCAACGTAACAATAAATGGTGGTGCTGGTAATGATACAATTACAAATTCCGGCTCCAACGTAACAATAAATGGCGGTACTGGTAATGATAAAATCTACCTAGACAATTCTTCCAGCGCGTTTGTTTCTGTCGGCGCGGGCTATGATTCTATTTTTGTTAATGCAAAAAACCAAAATCAAACTTATGCATTTGGAACTAATGACGCCCATACTTATATTTTTGACTTAAAAACAGGAGATAATATTTTATTCACGGATACAGAAGGAAATAGTAGTTTGGCAGGAGATATAACAGAAGAAGGGCTCGTTTTCAATTTTGGCGATACAAAAGTTGTTATCAAAGGTGCTTTAAAAGACGGGTTAGAATCAACTAGCATCTCAAATTACAAAGAAATTGCCGCCGGAACAGAAATTAATATTGAAAAAATAATTGGCGGTACAACTACAAGTGAAAAATATGTAGTACCGAGAAAAATCGTTGGAACGAACGGCGACAACAATATAACTTTCGGAAACTCCATTGTTAATATTGGCAGTGATGGTGAATCAGATAATTATGAAATTTACGCAAAAGCCGGAAATGATTCCATTGTTTCAAATGGTACAGGTGTAAGTATTTATGCCGGTACAGGTAGTGACACAATAACAATAGTAGGGAAAGCAAAATCCAATATAATTATCAGCGAAACAGGAAATGATTTAGTTTATGGTAATGGTGGCGGACATACCTACGTTTACAATAGCGGCGATGGAAACGATACGATATTGGGATTTAGTTCAGCTGATGTTTTGTCGATAGTAGGCGGCGAATATGAGTATGCGTCAGTAGAATCAGGATATTTTGGAGTTAGCATTGGTAGCTCCAAGATTTACTTAAAAGGCGAAAGAAAAGCCGAAGAAGAAATAGCAAGTTTAGCGGCAGAACATACAATTTTGGACGAATATAACACAATAAAAGGCGGCACAATTTTAAATATTGTAGATGGAGTTCACGAAACAGTAGAGGTAGAAAAGCTGATAGTTGGAACAAATTTAGCAGAAAGTATAATAATAGACAAGGAACACGAAGGCTATAAAATTTTGGCGTTGAACGGTAACGATACAATTATTAACTATGCAGACAAAGTATCGATAAACGCGGGCTCAGCTAATGATTTAGTCAAATTAGAAAGCGGTTCATTCGTAACTGTAAATTCTTTTTACGGCAACGATACAATCGAAGTTTCACACGGTAGCAAAGATAAGCATTTGTTTGAATTTGCACTCGGTGAGGGCATTAATAATGTCATTTACGGCGTTAATGAAAATGACACAATCAAAGTTAGAGGCGCGTTGGATTTTAGCACAGGAACTTATGGTAGCGAAGTTTCAATTCAATCAGTAGCATTTGGTACAGCCTTAGAATCAGATACTCTTATTTTGA
>CALGGV010000056.1 GCA_937915725.1 uncultured Selenomonadales bacterium | reverse complement strand
TGTTTTTTGCCGCCGTTGAAAATGAAAAACCTGTGGCGATACGTTATCCGCGTGGCAGTGGGCGCGGCGTTGCTGTTGCAGAAATTCCGCCAAAATTGGAATGGGGAAAATCTGAATACATTTTGAAAAATGACGGCGCGGAAGTTTCAATTTTCGCTGTTGGAAGTATGGTAAAAGTTGCAGAAGAAGTCGCGCAGATTTTAAATTTTCCCGTGAACGTGATTAACGCAAGATTTATCAAGCCGCTTGACGAAAAAATTTTGGCGGCAGAAATTAATTCAAAAATTTTTGTAACGATTGAGGAAGGAACTTTAAGCGGCGGTTTTGGCGCGGCGGTTGCTGAATTTTTGGCAGATGAAAATATTTCTGCACGGCTTTTAAGATTCGGTATAAAAGATAAATTTGTTGAACACGGCACGCGCTCCGAACTTTTGGAAATTTGCGGCTTGACTGCCAAACAAATTGCAGGAAAAATTCTTGAGGTACGAAATGAAAATTGAAAATGTTATTGAGGAAATGCGCACGGCGATAAATGAGCGTGATTTAGAAAAATTAACGCGCTATGTTGACGTGAAAAATTTTTTGGACGAAGGCTACGAAGAAGTTACTGACGAATTAGCGAAGAACTGCGCGAAGTTTCACAAAATGTATCCGCACGATTTATTTTTTAAATTCGGCGCGGGCGTTTTGCGTTTTTACAATTCAAAGTTTCGAGGCGTGCATTTGGGATTTGTAACGCGCGTGATGAAGGCGTACTTTGACAAAAATTTAACGCCGCCGAAAAGTTTTACAGCCGCGCCTATAGATTTTTGCGCCGTCGAACTTTCAAAACTTTTAAACGCCTTACATTCCAAAGTAAAAAAAATTACAGTCGAAAAATCCCGCGCCGTTGCCGAAGTCGAAATTGCGGGCGATAATTCCCCGTACGGCAAAATGTGGGGAAATTTGAACTTTCAATTTGAATTTATCGAAGTTGGCGAAATTTGGCAGTTGAAAAAAATTGTAAACGTGCGGGAGTTGGTGCCGCCGGTCTTGGATATGGCAGAAAAATTTTGGCCAAAGGAATGGGATTTGGGAATAAAAATATGAGCAAGCAACGAATTGATATTTTGTTGACAGAAAAAAATTTGTGTGAAAGTCGCGCCCGTGCAAAATCTTTGATTATGATGGGTAAAATTTTAGTCAACGGGCAAAAAATCGATAAAGCCGGTACAATGGTTGCCGCTGATTCTGAAATTAAAATTCTAGGTGAAGAAATGCCCTTTGTAAGTCGCGGCGGTTTCAAACTTCAAAAAGCTGTCGAAGTTTTCAATTTGAATTTGGAAGGGAAAATTGCGGCGGATATTGGCGCGTCAACCGGCGGCTTTACAGATTGTATGTTACAGCGCGGCGCAAAAAAAGTTTACGCTATTGACGTCGGATACGGGCAGCTTGCGTGGAAATTGCGTAACGATAACCGCGTTGTAAATTTGGAACGCACCAATATTCGCAATGTTGAAAATTTGCCGGATATTTTAGATTTTGCGTCGATTGACGTTGCTTTTATTTCGCTTGATAAAGTTTTACCGGTTGCATTTAAATTGCTTAGTGAAGTTGGAGAAATTGCCACGCTGATTAAGCCGCAATTTGAGGCGGGCAAAGAAAATGTTGGAAAAAAAGGCGTCGTCAAAGATAAAAAAATTCATTCGGCGGTAATTGAGTACGTTTTAAATTTTGCGCAGAATTTAAATTTTAAAATTTGCGGGCTGGATTTTTCGCCGATTAAAGGTCCGGAAGGAAATATTGAATATCTTGCTTACCTTTCAAAAAATCCCGTCGCTCAGGAAATTAATTTTGCCGAAAAAATAAATTCTGTGGTTGACGCGGCGCACGAAATTTTAAATTCAAAATAAATCTTGCAAAAAATTTCAAGGCGTGTTAATATTTCAACAAAAAATTAAATTTTAAACGGTTAAGAGGAAAAATTGTTATCACAGGCGTAAAAAATCCCCTTAAAGAGTTTTGGCGAACCTTTAAGGGGTTTACGCTACTTAGAGCGTGATTTTATTAATTACCGCCACTTTTTCAGGAGCTTTTTAATCCATTTGCAAGCGAATTCTGAAAGAATTCTAGCTCCTGTCATTTCCAGTACGGTTAAGAGAAAATCTAACATTGTTATCACCTCCAATCTGTTACCAGAATGGCTGGCGGTAACTTGTTTTATTTTATTTCAAACAAAAATTTTGTCAAATTATTCTTGCAAAAAATTTCAAGGCGTGGTAACATTTATAAAAATGAAAATATAGCGTTCATGATTGTCACAAGCGTAAAAAAATCCCCTTAAAGAGTTGTAGTGAACCTTTAAGGGGTTTACGCTACTTAGAGCGTAATTTGGTTGACGTTACCGCCATTTCTTGAGGAGCTTTTCAATCCATTTGCAAGCGAAGTGCCCCACGATTTTTGCTCCCACCATCTGTAAGAAAGTAAAGACTGCGTCCACG
>CALGGV010000055.1 GCA_937915725.1 uncultured Selenomonadales bacterium | reverse complement strand
ATTTCGGCGCGGAAGTTGCAATTTTGGACGACGGCTATCAACATTGGCAACTGATTAGGGATATGGATATTTTGTTGGTTGATGCTGTAAATGTTTTTGGCAACGGACATTTGTTGCCGCGTGGAACTCTGCGCGAGTCAATGTCACATATAAGCCGCGCTGATGTTTGCTTAATTACGAAAGTAGATCAAGCTGAGGCGGGCGCGGGCGAATACATTCGAGCAACTGTTCACAAATATAACGCCAATGCAAAAATTGTTGAAAGTATTCACCAGCCGCGTTGCTTTATACCGCTTGCCGAATGGTTTATAGATTTGGCAAGTGAAGGCGTTAGCGTCGAAAGTATTTCCGGCAAACAAATTTTGGCAGTTTCGGCTATTGGCAACCCCGCCTCATTTGAACAAACTCTTAGAGATTTGGGCGCGGAAATTGTTGAAAGTATTCGTTATCCCGACCATCATGAATACACCGTAAAAGAAATGCAAGACGTTTTGGAACAAGCTGACGCACTCGGCGCAGAATCAATCGTCATTACTGAAAAGGACGCCGTTAAAATCCCTGCCGAATTTGCAAAATCTAACTGGAATATTCCAATTTTTGTAATTTGCGTTGAGGTTAAATTTCAAGCAGGGGCTAAAGAATTTCAAGACGAATTACGCCGCCGCCTTAGTGAAAAATTAGGGGCTAGGGATTAGGTGTTAGGATTTTTTTACAAATTTTAAAGACTTAACAAGTCGGCATTTCTTTACAAGAAAGAATCTTTCGCCCTGCAAGCAAAAACGGAGTGCGGCGGGCGTCCTTCGATACTTCAAATATTACATTTGTAAACAAATTCTAGGTGTTAGGGATTAGGGATTTGTAGTATAATCAGACAAAAAAATTTAGGAGGAAGTTTTATGTTAAAAAAAGTTTTCGCATTGTTAATGCTTTTAAGCTTAACAATATTTGCGGGCGGTTGCGGCGACAATCAAACGCAAAATCAAGCAAACGGTCAAAAACTTGTAATTTATACTTCAATGAAAGAATCGCTTATTGGCGGAATTATCGAAGGCTTTAAAAAACAAAATCCCGGCGTTGTAGTAGATTATCAATCAGCGGGCGCGGGAAAAATTATGGCAAAACTTGAGGCTGAACGGCAAAGCGGACAACTTTTGGCAGACGTAATTTGGACAAGTGAAGTCCCGGATTTTTACGAAATGAAAGAACAAGGTATGCTTGAACAATATCAACCGTCAAATTTCAGTGAACTTTTAAACCCCTTTGAAGATTATGACGGCTCCTTTACTGCGGCGCGTCTCGGCACTTTGGGAATTGTCATTAACACCGACAAAGTTAAAACTGCGCCGACAACGTGGGACGAAATTGCTACAAATGCAACGTACAAAGATTCTTTTGGAATTGCAGACCCTGCACTTTCCGGCACGGCTTTTATGAGTGTTGCGCTTTTGGAAAAGCAATTTGGCTGGAATTATCTTGAACGCCTGCGCGGAAATGGTGCAATTAAAAGCAAAGGCTCCGGTAGAGTTATTGACGATACTGCAACCGGTGAATTATCGGCTTGTCTCGGCGTCGATTATATTACCGCCGCAAAAATCGATAAAGGCTCAAATTTGCAAATGGTTTACCCAAAAGAATTGTTAATGGTACCAAGCCCCGTTGCGATTTTTAAAGACGCGCCTAACAAAGACGTTGCAAAAAAATTCGTCGATTATCTTTTAACTCAAGAGGCACAGCAAATGGTTGCTAACGCCGGTACAGTTCCAGTCCGCCGTGATGTTAAAATGCCGGAAAAATATAATTTGCCAATGCCTGAAGTTGCACTCGACACCGGAATTAAAATTGACTATACCGAAGTTATGGCAAATAAAGAAGAAATTATTCAAAAATTTTCCGAACTCTTTAAATAAGGACTAGGGAATAGGGGAAAATTAAAAAGCCGTCGAAATTTGACGGCTCTTTTTTTATTTAAATTTTTAACTTAAAAATTCTGCCAAAACTTCCATCATTTTTGGAACGTCAAGCGGCTTTGCAATGTGACTGTTCATACCGGCATTTTTCGCCGCTTGCACGTCTTCAGAAAAAGCATTTGCAGTCATTGCGATTATTGGAATTTTTGCAAGCGCGGGATTTTCAAGCTGCCTAATTGCGCGCGCCGCGTCGTAACCATTCATTACCGGCATTTGAATATCCATTAAAATTAAATCATAGTCTCCAACTTTCGAATTTGCAACTTTTTCTACAGCCTCCTTGCCGTTCACAGCATAATCAACTTTAAAACCTACTTCTTCCAAAATCATTATCGCAATTTCTCGATTAACTTCAATATCTTCAACAAGTAAAAGTTTTTTGCCGTTAAAATCAACTTCGTCAGCTGAAATTTGTTCTTCGTCATCGTCAACCGGCTCGTTTGTCAATTCATACCGCACATTGATAATAAATTCTGTTCCGTGATCCAATTTCGTCAAAACTTTTATATCACCGTGCATTAAATCGACAATGCTTTTTGTTATCGCCATTCCTAAGCCCGTACCTTGAATTTTGCTTACGGTTGAACTTCTTTCACGTTCGAACGCCTCAAAAACTTTTTGCGCAAATTCTTCACTCATTCCAATTCCCGTATCTTTAACCCTAATTTCATAATCGCCGAAATTTTCTGCGCCGTCATTTTTCTGCGCCAACGTAACCGAAATTGTACCGCCTGCAGGTGTAAATTTATAGGCGTTGCTGATTAAATTTAAAAGTACGCGGTTTAATCTGTTTGAATCGCAAATGACGAATTTATTTTTAATTTGGGAAGTGTCAACGTCGAAATTAATTTTCTTAGTTTCCATTTGAGTTGCAAACATATCCCGCACGTCGATAAAAATTTTTCTGATATTCGCCGGCGAATTTTCAAGCTCCATTTTGCCGTTTTCAATCCTGCTCATTTCCAAAACGTCATTTATCAGCGAAAGTAAATGTTGGCTGGAGGCGTCAATTTTTTTCAGGAAGTCATAAGTTTTAGCCGGAACATCGTGAGGGCAATGTACAAGCGTGCAGTTTTCGCAGAATTGGTGCAGATTTTTTGAAAGATTAACATAACCGGTAATTGCATTCATTGGAGTTCTTATATCGTGCGAAATGTTGAACAAAAAAGTAGTTTTGGCTTTACTGGATTGTTCGGCGCGTTCCTTTGCCTCAACCAATTCTTCTTGCTGTTGTTTCAACGCCTCTTTCTGAACTTTTATAATTTCCAGATTTTCTTGCAATTCTTCTTTTTGATGATTGATAGTTTCCAAATTTTCCTGAAGTTGCAAATTATGAGCGCGTTCAGTTTGTGCGTTGCGATATTGAAAAAAGACGTAAACTATTAGCAAAAAAACTGCAAGCACGGAAATTATAATTGCAGAGGCAAGCCACGGGCGACTTTCAATCATTTCAATAAAAGTCATACTTTCGTAATGTTGACTTATCCATTTGCGGCTTAATTCGTCAAGTCTGCCTTCCTGTTGCATTTGAATCAGCACGGCGTTAATCTTAACACGGAGCATTGTATCTTCAGGGTGCAGTACCATTGAGCCGTAAACGTGAGTAACCGCGTAGCTTGGGTGTACGTCGTCAAGCTGATATTTTTCAAGAAAGGAACTTCCAACTTGAATTGGGCAAATTGCAAATTCGTATTCGCCGTTTTTCAGCGCGGCAAAAATTTTTTCGTAAGAATCAACATAGGAAATTTCGTCGTCAAGCCCTAAGCCCGGTACTCTGTGCAAAGAGGCAACGCGCCGCCCGTACAATTCGGCAACTGAAGAAATGCTACTGCGCCCGTAAATTACGTACTGCTTTTCGGTTGTCGGTAAAGTTGAAATAATATCGGGGTTGCCAACAATTAAATCTGATTCCATATTCATAATAAGGTCAGCATCGCCCGCGTCAAAAATTTTATTGGCAGTTTCCCAACTAGTCAATCTTAAATCCAAATTCATTTGCAGGCGGTTAGCAATTTCGTTAATCATTTCAATATCATAGCCAAGATAATTTCCGTATTTGTCAACGTAGGAGTAAGGCTCGTAGTCAATATCTGTAACAACGTGCAAAGTTTTTGAATATTTATTTTCAGCTTGAACTTCAACAGTTGGAATTGGGCTAAACGCGCCGGATAAATAGAAATACAAAATTAAAAATAGTCCCGCCAAAATTGCCGGCAATGAAAATAACAAAAATATTGTGTTGCTTTTCCGCTCAAAAAATCCTAGTTTATTTTGGTTGGGGTCTTTATTTTCCATTAAATTCCATCCTTTTGTTGTTCAATAAAATTTATTCTGTAAGTTTTTGTAATTATAACAGTTTCAAGCCGAATTGCCAAAAAAAATCTTGAAACATAATCTTTAATGAAATATAATCAGTCAAAAAGAATCGAGTTGATAATATGAAGACAATTTGTGTAATTCCTGCGCGATATTCTTCGACGCGCTTACCGGGTAAACCTTTGAAAGATATTTGCGGCAAGCCAATGATTGTGCGCGTTTATGAGCGTGCGAAACTTGCAAAAAATGTTTCTGAAGTTATCGTAGCAACAGACGACGCAAGAATTTTTGACGCGGTAGAAAAAAATTTCGGCAAGGCGATAATGACACGCGCCGACCATAAAACCGGCACGGATAGACTTGCTGAAGTTGCAGAAAAAATTTCTGACGCAGATTTAATTGTAAATGTGCAGGGCGATGAACCGTTGATTGAGGCAAGCTTGATTGATGAACTTGTTGCAGAATTTTTGGCAGACGAAAATTTACAAATGGCAACGGTTGCAACTGAACTTTCGGACGCCGCCGAAATGCAAAATCCCAACAACGTAAAAGTTATTTTTGACAAAAACAATAACGCGCTTTATTTTTCACGTTCGTTAATTCCCTACCCGCGCAATGCCGGAATTTCTAAAGTTTACAAGCATATTGGAATTTATGCTTACCGCAGAAATTTTTTGTTGAATTATGCAAAAATGGATTCAACGCCGCTTGAACAAACAGAATCACTTGAACAATTACGCGCCCTTGAGAACGGCTACAAAATCCGCGTGATTATCAGTGATTGTAAATTTGTCGGCGTCGATACTGAAGAAGATTTGCGGCTTGTGAATGAAATTTATTCTAGGCAAAAGGCAAAAGGCAGTAGGCAGTAGGCAATAGGCAGTAGTAAAAAACTTTTGCCTCTTGCCTAAAATTTCGACTGGAAGGAGAAATTTTTTTGAACACGTTTAAAATTGGCGAAATTGAAATTGGCGGCGGAAATTTATTTTTAATGGCGGGTCCCTGCGTTTTGGAAGGTTACGAGCGCAGTTTGAAAATTGGCAAGCGTACCAAAGAAATTTGCGAAAAATTAAATCTGCCGTACATTTTCAAGGCGTCATTTGACAAGGCTAACCGTTCTTCAATAAAAAGTTTTCGCGGTCCAGGCTTAGAGGAAGGTTTAAAAATTCTTGCCGCTATAAAAGCTGAATTGAAAGTTCCAATAGTTACTGACATTCACGAAAGTTATCAAGCCGAGCCCGTCGCGCAGGTTGCGGATATTTTGCAAATTCCCGCGTTTCTTTGCAGGCAAACAGATTTACTTGTTGCGGCGGCTAAAACCGGCAAAGTTGTCAACGTCAAGAAAGGGCAATTTCTTTCGCCAAACGATATGAAAAATGTTGTAGTGAAGTTGGAAGAAAGCGGCACAAAAAAAATCATTTTGACGGAGCGCGGCGCGTCATTCGGCTATAATAATTTGGTTGTCGATATGCGCGGCTTGCCGATCATGCGCAGTTTTGGTTATCCCGTGATTTTCGACGGCACGCACAGTGTACAACTTCCCGGCGGCGGCGGTACAACTTCAAGCGGGCAACGTGAATTTGTAAAATATTTGACGCGGGCGGCGGCGGCTGTCGGTATTGACGGTTTATTTTTGGAAGTGCATGATAATCCGGCGGAGGCACTTTCTGACGGTGCAAATATGATTTATCTTGACAAGTTGGAAAATTTGTTGAAAAATGTATTGTTGATTCACAACACAGTCAAGAAAATTACTGATTAAAATTTTTCTAAGCTATTTTTAAAAGCTCAAAACGGGCGAAAATTTTGACGTAGCGGCACTTTCAAAAACTTTTGCAAGAAATTATATTAACCGCAAAGATTAGGCGGTTTAAAATTGATTTTTGAATTTAAATTTCCAAATTTTAAAAGCCCAAAATGGGCTAAAATTTTGACGTAGCGGCACTTTCAAAAACTTTCACGAGGTTTTATATTAACAGCAAAAGTTAGACGCCTTGAAATTGATTTTTGAATTTAAATTTCCAAATTTTAAATACTCAAAACGGGCTAAAATTTTGACGAGAAGGCACTTTCAAAAACTTTTGCAAGAAATTATACTACAGAAAAAATTAGGCGGCTTAAAATTGATTTTTGAATTTAAATTTCTAAATTTTAAAAGCTCAAAATGGGCTAAAATTTTGACGTAGCGGCACTTTCAAAAACTTTCACGAGATTTTATATTAACAACAAAAATTAGGCGGCTTAAAATTGATTTTTGAAAAATTCAGTACCAAAAATAAATTTTAGTGAGGATTCAGAATGATAAAACAGCGAGCGATTGAAACTTTAAAAATTGAGGCGGCGGCAGTTGAAAAATTAATTGAACGCGTCGATGATGAATTTGTGGCGGCAGTGCAAGAAATTTTAAAATGCAAAGGGCGCGTCGTTGTAACGGGAATGGGAAAATCCGGACACATTGGCAGAAAAATTGCGGCAACGCTTGCCTCAACCGGCACGCCGGCATTTTTTTTACACCCCGCAGAGGCTTATCACGGCGATTTGGGAATGGTTACAGAAAATGATATTGTCATTGCAATTTCAAACAGCGGCGAAAGTTCCGAAATTGTAAATATTCTGCCGGTAATTCGCAGAATCGGCGCAAAAATTATTGGAATGTGCGGGCGTAAAACTTCTTCACTCGGCAAAAACTGCGATTATTTTATAAATATCGGCGTCGAAAAAGAAGCTTGCACTTTGGGGCTTGCTCCTACCGCCTCAACAACTGCAACTTTGGCAATGGGCGACGCTATTGCAATGGCTTTAATGGAAGAAAAAAATTTTACTTCGCAAGATTACGCGCTGTTTCATCCCGGCGGCGCACTCGGTAGAAAATTATTGCTTACAGTCGGTGACGTTATGCACAGCGGCGAAAATAATCCTATCGTCAAAATTGGTGCGACGGTTAAAGACGCGCTCTTTGAAATGACGGCTAAAGGCTTAGGCGCAGTTTCTGTTGTAAACGCCGAAAATAAATTTGTTGGAATTGTTACGGATGGAATTATTCGCCGCGCTCTCGAAAAAGATAAAAATTTCATTGATGAACCGGTTGAAACTGTTATGCACAGAGACGCTTTAATTATCAGCGCAGATAAATTGGCGGCGGCGGCTCTTTCTGTTATGGAAAAACACAAGCCGCGCCCCGTTACGGTTTTACCTGTCATTGACGCTGAAAAAATTCCTGTCGGTATGATTCACTTAACTGACTTGTTGCGTCAAGGAGTTGTTTAAAATGAAAATTGTTTTTAAAAATCTGCATCTTTTTAAATGCTAATAAAACAGGAAGACCGGCACTCAAGGATGAGTGCCGCCGCGTGCTGATTCAAGGATTGAATCAACGCGGGCGAAGTTTCTTTCTTTTCAAAGAAAGAAAAGTTGATTTATTTAAAAATTTTTTCAAAAAAATTACAAAGTATAACAATTCAAAATATAATAGACAATGAAACAGGAGAAATTGGCGTGAAAATTTCTGAAGACGCCTTCGACAGGGCAAAAAAAATTAAGTTGGTAATATTTGACGTGGACGGCGTTTTGACTGACGGCGGAATTTATATTGGTACAAGCGGCGAACTTTTTAAAAGTTTTAATTGTCAAGACGGATTTGGAATTACAATCGCCCAAAAATTCGGCTTAAAGACTGCAATACTTACCGGCAGAGAATCTGCTTGCACTGCCAACCGCGCAAAAGAATTGGGAATTACCGCAGTTAAGCAGGGACATATGGATAAGCGCAACGCCTACAAAGAATTGAAGGCTGAATTTAATCTGCGCGACGACGAAATTGCTTATGTTGCAGATGACGTGATAGATTTACCGGTTTTAATTCAAGTTGGATTTCGAGCGGCGGTAGGCAATGCCAAAATCGAAGTCAAGGAACGCGCACATTTCGTGGCAGAAAATGACGGCGGCAAGGGCGCAGTCCGTGAAGTTTTGGAATTTATTTTAAAATCGCAAGGTAAATGGGAAAAAATTATTAAACAATATACAACGGTTGAAAATTTGGGAGAAAATTTTTCTGTAAGTCAATAAATTGTTGGTAGGGATTAAAATGTTGTACAACGCGCTGATGATTTTGAGTCGATTGGTAAGATTTTTACCGTACGACTTGCTTTTATTTTTGGGGCGAATTTTGGGAAATTTATATTATACTTTCGTAAAAAAACAGCGTGAACGCGCAGTAGCTCAAATGATGCCGGCGTTGCAAATTTCAGAATCAGAGGCGCGCAAAATTGTACGTGAATCATTTATAAATTTGGCAAGAAATATGCTGGATATTTTGTATATGCCCAACCTCAATGAAAAAAATTTGTCAAAGTACATAGAAATTGACCACCTTGAAAGAATGAAAGATGCACTTGCACAAGGACACGGCGTGGTAGTTTTAACGGGACATTTGGGAACGTGGGAATGGTTAAGCGCGGCTTTTACGCTTAACGGCTTGCCGGTTACTGCAATAGCAAAACTTCAGCCGAATCAAGAATATTCAAGGGCCTTGGACGATTTACGCGCAACAATTCACGTAGAAATTTTTAATCGTGGAACAAGTGAACTTTTGGCGGCGGGGCGCGCTCTAAAAAAAGGAAAAATTTTAGGATTTTTGGCAGATCAAGACGCAGGACCGGGCGGCGCGTTTATAGATTTTCTCGGAAAAACAGCCTCCACTCCAATGGGACCGGCTGTCTTTGCGAAAAAATTTAATTCGCCCGTTTTACCCGCGTTTATAATTCGGCAACCTAACGGACGCCACTTGGTAAAAATTTTTGAAGTTTTAAAATTTGAAGATACAGGCGATACTGACGGCGACCTTTTCCGCTTTACAGAAAAAATGACGCGGATTCTTGAAAAAATGATTCGTGAAAATCCCACGCAATGGATTTGGTTTCAGAAACGCTGGAATACTCCGCCCGAAATGAAACGGGAAGGCAAACATCATACAGTTTAGGGGCTAAGGATTAGGGGCTAAGGGCTAAGGACTAAGGATTAAGGGCTAAGGATTAAGGATTAAGGATTAGGGGCTAAGGACTAAGGATTAAGGGCTAAGGATTAAGGATTAAGGATTAGGGGCTAAGGATTAAGGATTAGGGATTAGGGAATTAATGGAAAATAAGTTTAAAATTTTAATTGTAGTAGGATTGGGGCTTTTTGTTGGGCTGGTAGTTTGGGTAGTTTCAACAACGCCAAATGAGCCGCCGCCAACAGAAAAATTTGAACCACCTGCAAAAATGACATACGAAACAAATAATATCGTCGAAGAAAAAAACGGCGTCAAACTTTTTGAATTAAATTCCGGAAAAATGGTTGTTGACGCCGCCACGCAAAATGCCGAATTTGAAAATATTCAAGGCAGATTTTATCAAGCAGACGGAAGTTTTATTGAACTTACGGCAAAACACGGCACATACGATCATCAAAGTGGCGATGTTCACGTTGAAGGCGAAGTTACGGTTACTGACAGCGAAGGCGCAAAATTAATCAGCGGGCAACTTGACTGGCTCGGCAAAGAAGAAATTCTTGTTGCAACTGACAACGTTAGAATTTCTAAAGACGATATGCGCGCCTTTGGAGACCGTGCAGAGGCTAGAAACGGCTTGCATCATTTTTATTTGAAAGGCAACGCTCGCGTTTTAAAGGGCGTTAAAGATTAAAAATCGGAGGGCAATTTTAAAATGAAATTAAAAAAATTTTGCGCGTTAATCTGCGCGACACTGTTTATAAATTCGACGGCACTTTCTGCGGAAAATGAATCGCCTTCCGAAATCAAGGCAGATGAAATTGACTACGATATGGACAGCGGCAAAATTGCGGCAAGCGGTAGCGTTTTTATGAGACATGAAGAAAAAGCCGCGCAAAATCCGGAAAATAACGTACCTTCAGAAGTCAACGCAGATAATGTTGATTATGATATGAATACCGGCGTTGTTACGGCTGAAGGCAACGTCCTTTTGAAATACGGCAACGACAGAGCAACCGGCGGACGCGCAATGTACAACACAAACACGAAAGAGGCTTATCTTATTGGAAATGTAATTGTAATTCGTGAAGATTTAAAATTGACTTGCGACAGTTTGCAAAATGACGGTTATGGACATATGCAAGCCGATGGCAATGTTTACGCCGTGCAAACTATCGCTCCAAATTCTGAATATCCTAACGGCGATACACGCACTTTTAAAGGGGATCACGTCGATTATTACCCCGACGAAAAAAAGCACGTCATAATTCCAACAGGCGGAATTGTCACAAGCAATAACGACGGCAATTTTACTGCAAATTATATGGAAGGTTGGCTTGACGAAGAATATTTTGTTGGTACCGGCGATGTTCACATTGTAAGCCCGCCCCGTGAAATGGAAGGCGGCGGCGATAGAATCGACTACTACGCCCGCCAAAACGGCAAGGCAGTTCTTACCGGCAACGCGTGGGTTATTCAAAAAAATAATACAATGCGCGGCAATAAATTAACTGTTTACCTCGCCGAAAATCAAAAGGATATTAAATCTGACGTTCAGTCAAGGAAAAATGTTTTGCCCCATGAAGTTTTGCAAGATACGCCCTTTAAATAAGGACGAAGGATTTTTTATGTAAAGTGTGTGAATGAAATGCATATTGAGGCAAGAAATCTTGTAAAATCTTTCAAAAAGCGCGTAGTTGTCAATAATGTTTCGTTGAAAGTCGAAAAAGGCGAAATTGTCGGCTTGCTAGGTCCAAACGGCGCGGGCAAAACTACTTCATTTTATATGATTGTAGGATTAGAAAAACCTGACAGCGGCGAAATTTTTATTTCTGACGTGAATATTTCAAAATTGCCAATGTATCGTCGCGCAGCGTTGGGAATAAGTTATTTGACGCAAGAGGCGTCGATTTTTCGCAAATTGACTGTTGAAGAAAATATTATGGCGATTCTTGAAACACTTGATATTTCAAGGGAAGTTGCAAAGGCGCGGCTTGAAAATTTACTGAAAGAATTTAATATAATGCACGTTAGGGAACGCAAAGGTACTGAACTTTCAGGCGGCGAAAGGCGGCGCGTAGAAATTGCGCGGTGTTTGGCGTTGGAGCCGCAATTTATTTTGTTGGACGAACCTTTTGCAGGCGTTGACCCTTTAGCCGTTGCGGATATTCAAACGATTGTAAAATATTTGCGCGAACGCGGTATGGGGATTTTGATAACAGATCATAACGTTAGAGAAACTTTGAATATCGTTGACAGGGCGTATATTTTGAATGAAGGAAAAATTTTGTTGGAAGGTAAGGCAATGGAAATAGCCGAAAGTCCTATTGCTAAAAAATTTTATCTCGGCGATAATTTTAAATTGTAAGGAAGTTTTTCAGTGAAAGTAAAAGTTTGTGTCAGCGTTGAAGATGATTATGGTGAAGACCTTGAAGAAAAAATTCAAAAAGCATTGGACGAAATGCAAGAAAGAGGATTTTTTCTCAAGCACATTTCACATTCAAGCGTTTATGATGACGATAATGAATATATTGAAAAAACGGCAGTATTAATTTTTGACAGCCAAAAATAATTTTAAATTGTAAGGAGAAATTTTAATGAAAGTAAAAATTTGTAGCGGCTTTAATGATAAGCGGCTGGAGCAGCAAATTCAGTTGGTAATTGATGAAAATTTGGCAAAGGGGTTGCAACTCAAACAAGTTTCATATTCAATTTCTCCTTCGGCGTCAAAACATACTGAAGATGATGCAAATTGCTTTTTAAAATCCGCAATACTTTTCTTTGACAAATAAAAATTTTTGACGATAATAAAAAACTTAAGGAGTTGAAAAAATGTTTGTAATAGTTCGCAGTGCGTTTAATGATAAAGAATTGGAACGCGCCCTTCAAAATGCTATCGAAATTGCCCAAAATGAAGGTTATTATCTTGACGATATAAAATATTCAACTTGCTTTGACGAAAACTCCGGACAAATTTTACGCTCGGCTGTGTTAATGTTTGAAGAAGATGACGACGAGGATAACGAGTACGACAGGTGGTAAGTAAGGGAGAAGGGAATAGACTAAAGGAAAAGTGGTAAAAAATTTATAACCCCTAATCCCTATTCCCTAAAAAGGGAGCGGCTTTTTTTGCGAATTAGAATTTTAGATTTATATATTTTCCGTGAAGTCATAATGGCGGCGATTTTTGGAATTTGCGCATTTTCGGCGGTATTTATTGGCTCGGGAACGCTTTTTAAAATCGCAAGATTTATTACAGATTACGGCGCGTCAATTTCTTCAGTCATAAAAATTTTTGTTTACGGTTTGCCTTCAATAATTATGTGGACTTTTCCAATGTCAATGTTATTGGCAACGCTTTTAACATTTGGGCGGCTGTCAAGTTCCAGTGAAATTACCGCTATGAAGTCTTGCGGGATAAGTTTTGGAAGAATAGCCGCGCCTGCAATTATTCTAGGATTTATTTTCAGCATTTGTGCAATTTTATTTAATGAACACGTTGTACCGTGGGCAAATACCGCTTATAACAACGTCGTTTATTATGAAATTCAAGGCAACACCGAATTAAAATCTCAAGATCATATCATTGTCAAAGAAATTCAAAATGACGTACTGCAACGCCTTGTTTACGCCAGAGAATATCGCGCAGGCGATGAAACACTGCAGGGCGTCACAATGCAAGAATTTAACGACGAAGGCAAATTAACGCACGTTGAAAACGCCTCTTACGCCGAATGGAAAAATGATGTTTGGATTATGCACGAGGGAATTATTTATGATATTTCGGATAATGAACGTACGCGCACAATGCGTTTTGAAACTCAATCTTTGCCGGTAAAAGCAAGCCCGCGCCAAATTGTCCGTGAACAAAAACGCCCGGAAGAATTGACAATGAAAGAATTAAAAGCGCAAATTGAAATTATGAAAACGCAATTTGCCGACACTGCAAAACTTGAAACTGAACTTTATCAAAGAATTACCGTACCAATGGCAAGTTTGATTTTTGCGTTAATCGGCGTGCCGCTCGGTCTGCAACCAACCAGAAATACTTCTTCAATGGGATTTGCGCTTAGCGTAGTTATAATTTTTATTTATTATTCGATAATGACACTTTCAAACGCACTTGCACGCGGCGGAATTTTTGAGCCGTTTTTTGCTGTTTGGATTCCAAATATTGTCGGTTTAATTTTTGGTTCACTTTTAATTTACAGGGCATCGAGGTAACTTATGGATAACAAAAAAAATATTATCGAAGACTTGTACAAAAGTACATTCATAGTCTTTCTAATGTCAATGCTGGCAACGGCTATTGGAAATGTTATTGACGGTATAATTATTGGAAATATGCTCGGTACAAATTCAATGGCGGCGTTCGGTTTTACTTCGCCCTATCAAAAATTCACTGCGATTTTTCCAAATATCCTTGCACTCGGTATGCAAATTCTCTGCAGTCAAAATTTGGGCAAAGGCAAATTAGATGAGGCTAACGGGATTTTTTCGCTTGCGTTGAGTGTTGCACTTTCGCTGGCAGTTTTTTTCATTACCGTAACTTTTATTTTTCCGGCGCAAATTGCAGATATACTCGGTGCGAAGGAAAATTTGGGCGTTATTCGCGCAGAGGCGATTGATTATTTTCAAGCTTTTTCGTTGGGACTTCCTGCGGTTGCGACGGTTGCACTTTTAAGCCCGATAATGCAACTGGACGGCGACAGACCAAGAGCAGTTACTGCCGTTACAATTTTAAGCGCGGCAAATGTTTTGGGCGACTTGATATGTGTTACTTATTTTGGCGGTACAATGTGGGGAATTGGAATTGCAACGACTGTAAGTTATTACTTATCAGCGGGATTTTTGATTCTGCACTTTTTCAAGCCGACCGCAAATTTTAAATTTAATCCTGCGAATATAAAAATTTCAAATCTGAAGGATATGCTTTTAATCGGCTCCCCCAGTGCACTTGGGCGCGGCGCGTCAATGTTGCAGAGCGGCTTTTTAAATCACATTGCCTTAAGTGTTGGCGGCGGCGCGGGCGTTGCGGCGGTTGCAATTTTTAACAATATTTTTTCAATGATTGAAACTTTTCCGAAGGCGCAGGCTGCAGCAATTCAAATGATTGCCGGGATTTTATTTGGCGAAGAGGATAAAAAATCTATTTCACGGCTTACTAAAGTTGCAGTAAAATATTCGCTGAAAATTTCTTTGACAACAGCGGGAATTTTAATTTTAGCCGCGCCGCTAATTGCCGGTATTTATACTTCAGATGAAAATCCGGCAGTTTTTGAAATGGTTGCAGACAGTGTAAAATGGATTGCATTCAGTTTAACTTTTATGTCGTTAAGTGAAATGTTGCATTATTTTTATCAAGCTTGCGGCAGGTTTAAACTTGTAAACATTATGGCGTTTGCAAACAATGTACTTTTTGTTGTACCGTTTGTTTTAATTTTGACGCCGTTTTTTGAAATGGAGGGAATTTGGGCAGGAGTTTTCTTGAGCAAATTTGCATTTTTATTGGCGATAATTTTTGGCGTCTGGTATCATTACAAAAAAATTACTTTCAATCCTGAAGATATGTTAATTTTGCCAAAAGATTTCGGCTCGCCCGATAATCCTCAAATGAATATGCAAGTTAATTTCAGAGACGATGATTTAAGTATTTCTGAAGTTGTGGAAGTTTTTTTGGAAAAGCACAATATCGACCGGAAAAAAACTAATTACGCGTCAATTTGCGTTGAAGAAATTGTGTATAATATTTTGGAGCACGGCTTTAACGACGGCAAAAAACATTCTATTGATATTCGCGTGCTGATAAAAGGCGAAGAAATAACTTTGAGAATTCGTGACGACTGCCGCCCGTTTAATCCCAAAAAGTGGCAGGAAATTTACAATGACGAAGATGTAACAAAACACATTGGAATAAGGCTTGTTGCAAAAATGGCAAAAGAAATTAAATATGTCAACGTGATGAATTTAAATTACTTGATTATAAAAATTTGTTAAATGAGAAGTCCAATTAACTATGGATATTAAAAAAAATATTATCGAAGATGTATACAAAAGTACTTTTATAGTTTTTTTGATGTCGATGATGGCAACGACTATTGGAAATTTTATCGACGGGGTAATTATTGGGAAAAATTGGGGTGCGGACGCAATGGCGGCGTTCGGTTTTACCCTGCCTTTACAGAAATTGATAATGTTAGTACAAAGTGTTTTAACTTTGGGGATGCAAATTTCCATCAGTCAAAAATTGGGTAAAGGCAAACTTGATGAGGCAATAGGCAGCTTTTCACTTGCCATAAGTATAACTGTAGGGTTATTGTCCTGTCTTACGTTAATTTCCTTTATATTCCCTGAACAAGTTGCAGATATGCTCGGCGCAGATAAAAGTTTGGGCGTAGTTCGCAAAGAAACTATAGATTATATTCAATCTTCTTCATTGGGACTTCCTGCCATTGCGGCAGTTACAATTTTAACGCCAATAATGCAACTTGACAGCGACAGAGGAAGATCTGTTAAAGCAGTTACCGTTTTAAGCGTCTCAAATGTAATAGGCGATTTAATTGCTATTTTTTATTTTGGCGGCGGAATGTGGGAAATTGGAATGGCAACAACCGCAGCATATTTTTTGGCGTTGGCAGTTTTACTTTTGCATTTCCGCAACCCCAATGCAACATTTAAATTTTCGTTTGCAAATATTAAAATTTCAGATTTAAGCAAAATGATTTTAAATGGCGCACCAATAGCACTCGGGCGCGGCGCGTCAATGTTGCAGAGTGGATTTTTAAATTACGTCGTTTTGGGGGCAGGCGGCGCGGCGGGAGTTGCGGCGTTGGCAATTTGGAATAATGTTTTTCAATTTGTTGAATCAATACCAAAATCCGTATCTTCAACAACTCAAATGATTGCAGGTATACTTATCGGTGAAGAAGACAAAAAATCTATTTTTCGCTTGATAACCGTTTAATTGCGTTATGCGGCGTTAGTTTCAATTCCACTTTTGATTATTTTAACGCTTGCCGCGCCGGTTATTGCCGGAGTTTTCACAGGCGTTAATGATGCACAAGTGTTTGATATGGTTGATGAAGGTCTTCATTTTTTGGCGTTTTGTATGATTGTTATGCCTGTAACTTCGATTCTGCAATATTTCTATCAAGCTTGCGGCAGATTTAAACTTGTAAGCATTATGTCAGTTACAAACAATATTTTGTTCATTGTGCCGCTTGCATTAATTTTAACGCCGTATTTTGGAATGACGGGAGTTTGGGCTACATTTTTATTGAATAATATTTGTTTTTTAATTGCGGTATTTGTCGGAATTTGGTGCTATTGCAAAAAAATTACTTTCAATTTGGAAGATATGTTACTTTTGCCAAAAGATTTTGATTCTCCGAATAATCCTCAAATGAATATGCAAGTTAATGTCAGAGACGACGATTTAAGTATTTCTGAAGTTGTGGAAGTTTTTTTGGAAAAGCACAATATCAGCCGAAAAAAAACTATGTATGCGTCAATTTGCGTTGAAGAATTGGTGTATAATATTTTGTAGCACGGCTTTAACGACGGCAAGAAACATTCTATTGATATTCGCGTGCTGATTAAAGGCGAAGAAATAACTTTGAGAATTCGTGACGACTGCCGCCCGTTTAATCCCAAAAAGTGGCAGGAAATTTACAATTCCGAAGATGTAACGGCGCACATTGGAATTAGACTTGTTGCAAAAATGGCAAAGAAAATTCAATATGTAAACGTAATGAATTTAAACTACTTGATTATAAAAATTTGAAAAAGGAGCGTTGCCAGTGTACTTTGAAAGTAAAGTTTTGAACGTCGAATTGAAACGGGCGAAAATTCATTATATACCGGACGTGGTTTATTCGCAGGTATCGACTTTTGAAAAACCGGTACAACCTTTGCAAATGGATTTATTAATTCCCGCTGTAAATAAAAAATTACCGGCAGTAATTTTTGTAACAGGCGGCAGTTTTATTTCGGCGAATCGTGCGCGTATGCCTCAACTTAGAATGTTTTTAGCTGAAAATAATTTTGTAGTTGGAAGTATAAATTATCGCACTGCGCCCAACAGCAAATTTCCTGCGCCGATTGAAGATGTAAAATCTGCGATAAGATTTTTAAAAGCAAGCGCACAGAATTTCAACGTTGACGCCGAAAAAGTTTTTGTAATTGGAGACAGCGCGGGCGGTTATCTTACGGCGTTTGCGGCTGTTACAAACGGCGATAAAATTTTCAACGTTGGCGCAAATTTAAATTATTCCAGCAAAATTTTGGCGGCGGTTGACTTGTACGGAATTTCAGACCTTGCGCGAATAGCCGAAAATTTTCCGGAAAATATTCAAGCGGCGTATAATATGCCCGGTGCAATGGCGTCAATTTTTGTAAATGGCATTCCGGTTTTTACGGGGACGGGCGGCGGAATTTTGGAAAATCCTGAAATGGCGGCGCGGGCTAATCCAATAAATTACATTACAAAAAATTCTGCGCCAATGCTTTTAATGCACGGCACGGCAGATAACATTGTTTCGCCGGCGCAAACAGATTTAATTTTTCAAGTGTTGAGAAATGTTGGCGTTGAGGCTGAAAGATACATTGTACCGAATGCTAATCACTCGGACGATTATTGGGCGCAGGAAGAAATTTTTAGAGTTATTTTAGATTTTCTGAAAAAATATATTTAAGGATTAGGTGTTAAGGCGTAAAAGTTACAAAAACCTTTAGTAAATTTTTTTTTAGTGAAAGTTTTAACGCCCAACGCCGTCTTAGTTTTTGCCTCTTTCTTTAAGCCACTGCCAAAGGAATTAAACGCGGCTCTAGCTCTAAGTCTAGGAATATTTTAACGCGAAAAACCTGACGGCGAGGGATTCTTTCTTTGCTAGGCGTTTCTTTCTTCTAAAGAAAGAAATGCCGACTTGTTAAAAAAATTTCTAAAGAATTTCAAGGAAGAAAACCCGTGTTTTCAAAAAAAATTTTTATAAAAAAAACTTTGGGAGGAAAAAATTTTGAGATTCAGCGATATGCTAAATTTAAAAAAATTTCACTTTGTAGGAATAGGCGGCGCGGGAATGAGTGCGCTTGCCAAAATTTTAATTGAATCAGGTTACGAAATAAGCGGCTCGGACTGTGCAGATTCAGCAACAGTAGAAATGCTTAAAAATATTGGCGCAAAAGTTTTTGTAGGACACGACGCCAATAATATTTCAAATGATATTGATGCAATAGTTTATTCTTCGGCAATTCCGCCGGAAAATCCCGAACTTGTAAAAGCGGCTGAACTCAAAATTCCAAAACTTCACCGTTCAGATATTAACGCAATGCTGGTAAATTCTAAAAAAGGTATAGCGGTTGCAGGCTCGCACGGCAAAACTACTACAACTTCAATGATAGGATTTGTACTGCACAGAGCGGGCGTTGATCCTTCGATAGTTATTGGCGGCGAAAGTTCAGATTTAGGAACAAGCGCAATTTTGGGCGCGGGCGATTATCTTGTTTCAGAGGCGGATGAGAGCGACGGCTCCTTCATAAAATTAAAACCGGCTATTGCAGTTGTTACGAATGTTGAGGATGACCACCTTGACCATTACGGCACGGTTGAAAAAATTCGTGCGGCGTTCAAAATTTTTTTGGAAAATGTAACTGAAGGCGGCGTTGCAGTTTTATGTTTTGACAGTGAGCCCCTGCGCGAAATTGGCAGCGAAATTAAGAAAAAAGTTGTTTCATACGCCCTTGATAATCCTGCAGATTTTACGGCTAAAAATATTTACGCCGGAATTGACGGTGTATCTTTTGACGTTTTCAAGGGCGAAAAACTTTTGGGCAGAGTCAAACTTGCAATTCACGGGCGGCACAATGTTTCAAACGCGCTTGCAACAATCGCCACTGCCTCTGAAGTTGGAATTGAATTTTCAAAAATTGTTGACGCCTTAAGCAAATTTCACGGCGCAAAACGTCGTTTTCAAACTAAAGGCAATGTCAAAAGTATTTGGATTGTTGACGACTACGCACACCACCCGACGGAAATTGTGGCAACTTTGAAGGCGGCGCGTGAAACTAATCCCCGCCGCGTCATTTGCGTTTTT
>CALGGV010000054.1 GCA_937915725.1 uncultured Selenomonadales bacterium | reverse complement strand
CTACCAACAATATCAGCATTTCGCCGGAAATTGTAAAAAAGTTGGATCAAGTCGGCTTAATTCGGCGGCTTGTTCAAAAAGCTAATATGCAAATACGTTTGATTAGTTTGGTTGACGGCTGGCATAAAAGAGACAGCGGCGTGATGCTGGGCTATTATGGCGAAAAAAAAGAATTGGCAGCGATAATCCCTGTAGACGTTGACAACTACAAAATAATCACAGCCGAAAATCCGGTGGGCTTAGCGATAACAGATGAAATAGCGGCAAAAATCGACCGGAGCGCGTTTATCTGTTACGCGGGATTTCCGACGCGCAAACTTAGCATAATGGATTTATTAAAATTTATGTACCGTCAATGTTGGAAGGTAGATTATAGGGCGATAATCTTTGCAAGTTTCATAGCAGGGCTAATCCCGCTGATCACGCCGATAATCACAGAAAGTATTTTTGCAGATATAATCCCGATACTCGACCGGCAAGGGCTAGCAACAGTAACGCAAGTATCGATAGTCACGGCGTTTACATTAGCGGCGGTTAGTATCGTGAGAAGTGTAGCAGTGTTGCGAATTTCAACGAAACTTGATATGGCAACTGAGGCGGCACTATGGAACCGGCTATTAACATTACCGACAAAATTTTTTAGGAAGTTTACGAGTGGCGAGCTGTCACAAAGAATGGGCGGACTTCAAGCGATAAAAAGTTTAATCAGCGGCGAATTTGTATCGACCGTATTTAACATTTTATTCTCATTTTGGAGTTTAATATTAATGTGTTACTACAGCCTGAAGTTGACGGCAACGGCAATGCTGATCTGGCTAATATATACAGTGGCAATGATACTGATATATAGGCGGGTAGTGACATATCAGAGCGGGTTGATAGAGGCGAAAAACAAAACAGCGGGAATAGTGCAACAAATATTTACAGGGCTTGCGAAGTTCAGAATACAAGGCGCGGAAGAGCAAGCGTATTATTTGTGGAGTAAAGCATTTGGGGAAGAGTGGAAATGGAATTTAAAATTAAGGTGGCAGGGGAATTACAACGGGATAATCAGCGGAATGCAGCCGTTTATTTTGACGATGATATTATACTACGTGGTAATATATGTGGTTAATGAAAATACGCAGGGGATAAGTTACGCGCAATTTATAGCGTTTCAAAGTGCGTTCACAGGCTTTAATGCAACAGTGAATACATTTATACCGTTGATAGGGCAGATATACAGCATAAAGCCGCAAATAGAGCAATTACGCCCGATACTGGAGGCGGAGCCGGAAGTAGCTGAAGAAAGGGTAGACGCGGACGTATTAAGCGGAGCGATAGAAGTAAATCACATAACCTTTGCATACGGCGAAGACAAGCCGGACGTATTGCACGATGTAAGCTTTAGGATAGGCGCGGGAGAAAATGTAGCGATAGTCGGAAAAAGCGGCTGCGGTAAGTCAACATTAATCAGGTTATTATTAGGATTTGAAGAGCCGAAGAGCGGCGCGGTATATTTTGACGGACAAGATTTAGCGGAATTAAGTTTGCCGAGTGTGCGCAGTCAAATGGGAGTAGTTTTGCAGAACGGGCAGTTGATGAGCGGCGATATTTTCAGCAACATAGTAGGAACAACTGCCTTAACCATGAATGACGCGTGGGCGGCGGCAGAGGCGGCGGGAATTGCTGACGATATAAAAAAAATGCCAATGGGGATGCAGACTGTAATTTCTGAAGGAAGTTCCAATATTTCCGGCGGACAACGTCAAAGAATTTTAATAGCGCGGGCGTTGGCGGCTAAACCTGCAATTTTGATTTTCGACGAGGCAACTTCCGCGCTTGACAATCGCACTCAAGCTATTGTTACTGAAAGTTTGGAAAAAATGCACGCCACAAGAATTGTTGTTGCGCACAGACTTAGCACTATCAGAAACTGCGATAGGATTTTGGTTATGGACAGAGGACGGCTTGTTGAAAGCGGGACTTTTGATGAACTTGTAGCGCAGGGCGGATTATTTGCCGGCTTGGTTAAAAGGCAGGTGGCGTAAAATGATTTTAACCGCACAAGAATATTTAAAGCATTGTTACACTTTTCCAAAATTGCCACTGCCGAATAAAAATTTTAGCGCAGATTTTTTTTCTGTTTTGGAAAGGAGGGAGCAATTTGAAAAATTTATTAAAAGCCGGATTAATTGTCGGCCTGCTTTTATTTAGTTCGCCAATAAAAATTTCAGCGGCAGAAACTTTACCAATAGATTTAAACCAAAGTATAAAAATGGCGTTGATGAATAATCGCACAATCGAACAATCGGCAAAAGATAGAGAATCAGCACTTTGGCAATATTCGCAAGCGCGCCGCACTATGGGACCAAAATTAACGTGGAATTCTTCATTAATGCACATTGGCGGGCGGGATTATTCAAGCTACAGAGAGGCGCACGACTACGACAGCGGGCAATATCCCTCCTACGATAACGAATTTACAAACTCAATAGGAATTGAAATGCCGCTTTATACCGGCGGGCAAAATGAATCGCAAATTGACTACACGCGCTACAGAATAAATCAGGCAGATTTAACGCTTGAAAATACTTTGCAAGAAATAAAATATCAAACAACGGCGGCGTACTATCAAATGTTGCAACGCCGCGCATTGATAAAAGTTGAGGAAGAATCTGTTCGTACTTTGCAGGAACATTTGGACAACGTCAATTTTCAATTTGAAGTAGGAACGGTTGCAAAATCTGATGTATTGGCGTCAAAAGTTCAGCTTGCCGCGCGTCAACAATCTTTAGTTACGGCGCAGGGCGATTATTCCAATGCTATGGCGGATTTAAGCAATTTAATCGGCGTGCCACTCGGTACAAATTTGGCGGCTGAGGAAGAATTGACTTACACGAAATATAATCGCAGTTTGGAAGAATGTATAGAGTACGCGCTGAAAAATCGCCCCGACGGTGTTGCCGCAGAGTACGCAATTAAACAAGCCGAAATGTCAATTAAAGGCGCAAAAGCCGGTTATCGTCCAAAAATTGCAGCCAGCGTCAATAAAAATATTGCAGGCGAAGGTTCTTTCAGCCAAAATCACAGTGAAAGTTGGAGTGCAGGTTTAAGTTTATCGTGGGATATTTTTGATAACGGCGTTACTTCCTCGCAAGTTCACGCGGCGCAGTCTGAATTGGAAAAAATTCAGTCTCAAGCCCTGCAGATGAAAGAAAGAATACAGCTTGAAGTTACAAAGGCTTACACTGATTTAATTTCGGCTGAAAAAAATATTTCTACAACTTCAGAAACCATTAAAATTGCAGAAGAAGATTATTTTATTGCGCAGTTGCGCTATAATGAAGGAATTGATACTAACCTTTCAGTTATGGACGCGCAAAAGAATTTGACTGAGGCACGAACAAATTATTACAACGCGCTTTACAATTACAATATCGCAGTTGCCGCGCTTGATAAGGCTACCGGAGTTCCAATTATTATCAATGTTCCGGTTTACGTTGCCGCCGAGCAAAATACAAATTCGCCGAAAAAAGCGTTGCAAAAATCTTTGATTAATTCAAGTGAAGTTGAGGTTGAAAAATAAATGGCTGTACCGGTTATCATTGTTGACGAACACCACGAGGCTTTTTGGGCGTGGCGTTTTTTCATTGAAAATAATTTTATTGCGCAGACTGAAAATTATTTGTTGCACGTTGACCATCACGACGATTTTGAGTGCGGCGGTTACGCTTGCAATTTTGACAATCTGCCCCAAACTGTCGCGCAGGCTAAAGAATTTACTTATGAATTTTTGGGAATTGCAGATTTTATTTATCCTGCGATTTACCAAAAAATTTTTTCGACTGTTCACATTTTAAAAAATTTAAAACCGCAAGCGTTGCAAACTGAAAATCTTTTTGTGCGTCGCGCAGATTCTCAACTTGAATCCGGCAAATATATTCCCTTCATACATTCCGGCGAAAAAAATAAACCGGACAGCCGCTACAAATTCTTTGCCAAAATTGATGGTGGCTTAAATGACGATGATAAATTTCCCGCCGAAAATTTGGTACTTGACATTGACTTAGATTATTTTTGTTGGGACGATTCACTAAAAAGCGTACCGGAAAAGCGCGTTGAAATTACGGCGGCGGCTTATTCTGAAATTATTCAAAATAAAAATAATCCGTTCCGAATTTTGCCGCGCAAATTTTTAACTTTCAAGGAAGACGGCGGCAGGTATTTTTTGGTATACGCTGAAAATTTAAACAGAAACCCGTTACCGAGTGAAGAAAAAATTTTGAAACGAATTGACAGGCTGATAAAATATTTTGTACAAGTCAAATTAAAACCGGCGGCGATTGATATTTGCCGCTCTTCGTATTCGGGATATTTACCGGCGGAGCGGGCGTCATTCGTTGAGAAAAATTTCATTGAAAAACTCGGCGCGGTTATGGATTTAAAATTTTTAGGGTGATGAACTTGAAAAAATTGGTAATGCGCGGCGGTATTGCGGCTCTTGTTTACGCTGCAGTTTTGATTTTTTTTCTGTACATTTTCAGATTGGAAAATACAAATATTCGTATTTCGTCATTTCTTGCGCCAATTTTTGGGATAATGTGGGGACCGGCGGGAGCTGTTGGAATTGGAATTGGTAATTTTATTGCAGATACTTTTTCGCCGTATTTTCAGTGGAATATCGAAATAATAAAATACATTCTCGGCTCAATGGGAAATGCTTTAATGGCGTTTTTAAGTTATATAATGTGGCACACACTTTTTTTAAAGCCGCTTGAAAACCCTTTCGCCGTAAATCTGAAAAATATCGTACGTTACATTTTGATTCAGCTGATTGTTGCAGTCATTACGAGTTTTTATTTAACTTTGATTAACACTTTTTCGCCGTGGCTTAATTCGGCGTGGGACTTTTTCTTTTTGATAATG
>CALGGV010000053.1 GCA_937915725.1 uncultured Selenomonadales bacterium | reverse complement strand
TCAAGCAAAAAAATTTCTGCGGGCGCGGTTAAGCCGTCTTCAAGTTCAATCCCTGTGCGAAGTTTATCAAGTTTTTCTTCGGTAATATCGCCGGAAATAGTGGCGCGGTAAGTTTTATCGATTTTAAATTTTGGATGAATCAGCGCGTTCATTAAATCGCCGTCATTAGTCAAGAGTAAAAGCCCTTCAGAATTTAAATCAAGTCTGCCGACAGGAAAAATTCTTTCGCTAATGTCAATTAAATCTAAGACAGTTTTTCGCCCGCGTTCATCTTTCGCCGTGCAAACGTAGCCACGCGGCTTATTTAACAAAATATAAATTTTTTCTGCGTCGAAGGTTAAAATTTTGCCGTCAACGCAGATTTTATTTTTTGTAGCGTCAAATTTTGCGCCCAATTCTTTAATAATTTTGCCGTCCACAGTAACTTTACCGGCAAGAATTAAATTTTCAGCATTGCGGCGGGAAGTTATACCTGCGCGAGCGATTAATTTTTGTAAACGTTCCATAAAAAACTCCCATAAAAAATTCAAATTATAAAGGCGCAAAGGACGTGCTAAAAATTTTTGAAAAAAATTAAAAAGCCACCGCACTCCGTTTTTGCTTGTGATTATTTCAAAGAAAGAAATGCCGACTTGTTAAATATAAAAAAGAAAAAAATTTTCATTATTCTTTTTGGGGTATTGCCTGAATCAGCCAATTTCCCGTGCCGTCAAGTTTTAATTCTGTATTGTGAACTTGATAAAGCGTCGAACGATGCCCAACGCTTACAATCGTTACGGCGGGTAATTTTTCTTTCAAAAGTTTGTACATTTCCAATTCACGCGGCTCATCAAGTGCGCTGGTTGCCTCGTCCAGGAAAATATAATTTGGCGCGGTTAAAAGTACCCGCGCAAATGCCAGGCGTTGTTGTTCGCCGCCCGACAAAATTCTTGTCCAATCGTCAGCCACGTCAAGTTTGTCCGCTAAATTTGGCAAGTCTACAATTTTTAAAGTTTCGATAAGTTTTTCATCTGACGGCGCGTCTTTTTCGGCAAGCGGATAAATTAAAGCGCGACGCAATGTTCCAAGCGGCAAGTACGGTTTTTGCGGCAGGAACATTATTTTTGAATTTTGCGGCAAGGAAATTTTTCCCTGCGCATAAGCCCAAATTCCCGCCAATGTTCTAAGCAGTGTAGATTTTCCACAGCCGCTAGCCCCCGTTACCAACAGAGATTTTGAATTTTCAAGACTCAAGGAAAGTTTTTTCAAAAGTTCCCTGCCCGTTGGAAGTGAAATATTTAAATTTGAAATTGTAAGTTCATCCGCTGTAGATTTTTCAACGCGGCTTTTTACACCTTGAACTTTTTCAACGTGTTCAGTAAAACCGGCAAGACGATTTATAACCGCCGCCAAACTTGCGATAGTGCCGTAAGAATCGACAAAATAACTTAAAGCGTCTTGAACTCTGCCAAACGCCGAAATTGTTTGCATTAAGCCGCCAAGTTGAATTTCTTTGCTGAAATAGCGCGGCGCGGCAAGTATCAACGGTACAATTACTGCAAGTTGTGAATAGCCGTTAATGTAAAAATTTAAATGCTTAGTTTTAGTCATAAGCCGGCGAAAATTTTCGATAACATTTTTAAAACGCGCAGTGAAACCTTCAAGTTCTGCACTTTCGCCGCGATAAAAAGCTATACTTTCTGCATTTTCACGAACGCGCATCATACTAAAACGAAAATCTGCCTCGTATTTTTGCTGATCAAATTCTAAGCTGATTAATTTTCGTCCAACTTTATGAACTAAAAATGTACCAATACCGGAATAAACCACAGAAAACCAAAACATATAGCCGTAAATTATAATTTCAGTGCCGCCCAAATTTAATTTAAATTCGCCCGACAATTCCCATAAAACTACGCTAAACGCCGCTAAAGTTGTAAGTTGCCGCAAAAATCCTATAATTAATTGCAAAGTCAAACTTACGAAAGAATTTATATCTTCAGAAATACGCTGATCCGGGTTGTCAGTTCCGCCTTGCAAATGGTAATATGTTTGCTTAGATAACCACGAATTTAAATAATTTTTCGTCATCCACGTACGCCAGCGAATTTCTAAAAGTTGTCGCAAGTAAACCGCGTAAACCGCAATGAATATGTAAATAAACGCAATTCCCGTAAATTGCCCTATCAAAGGCCAAAAAGATTCAGATTGATATTCTTGCAGGGCGTTATAAAATTCATTGTACCACGTGTTTAATTGAACTAAAAGCCAGACCATAGCCAAATTTAAAGCTATGACAAAGGCTAAAAGCCCCCGCGCCTTCCATTTTTCCTCCGAATTCCAATACGATTTAAAAAGCGTCCAGAATCCACGTATTAAATTTTTTTTCTCCAAAATTAAAACCTCCCATAAAAAATTATAGCACGGGTTTTTTGTTTAGTCGATTGTATTCAGTTTTGAATTCTGATATAATTCTGAAAAGGTGGTGTATCACGTGGAAAATAATTTTGAAAAAAATTTTAATAGAAGAAGTTTTATAACTATGACAGCAAAAATTTTGGCGGCAACTGCAACATTTGGACTTTTTCCGGATTTTGCAGAGGCGGCGCGCAAAGATAAAAAGAAAAAAAATAAGGAAGTTGAAAAAAAGCCTGAATTTGAAATGCCGCCGCTTATTGATTTAAAAACTTTGGACGAATTGGAAATTGGCAAGCTGAATTTAGAATTTACAAATGATATGGATATTAGGGAAAGTACCGGCGCGGTTGTGATTCATCACGCGGGCTTGAGTAAAGATGTAGATATTGACGTTCCCTCGATTCACGATATGCATTTAGGAAACGGTTGGGCGGGAATTGGTTATCATTTTGTGGTACACAAGGACGGCTTTATTGAACAGGCGCGCCCGCTTAAATATGTTGGAGCGCACGCCTACCAAAATAACAAGTACACCGTCGGAATTTGTATGACCGGAAATTATAATTTAAATTACCCGCCGTTTGAACAGACGATGGCTCTTGAACAACTTACAGCCGCAATTTGTAAAAAGTACAGAATTAAGCCGAGTTGCACTACAATTTTTGGACACAGGGATTTAAACGCCACGTCTTGTCCCGGCGATAAATTTTATCCATATCTGCCGCAACTTATTAAAAATATTAAGGAAGTCTTATGAGTAAACGCAAAAAAAAATCTCCCCTGCGCAATAATTTTACTGACGCTTTGCAAGAGGAAATTTCGGAGCGAAAAATTGTTGAAAAAATACAACCTGCAGAAGAAATTTTTCAAAAAACTGTGACGCTTGAAAAATCTGTCGAAGTTGAAAAAATTCCCGTCGCACAGGTTGAAACGGCAGAAAAAATTACAGTTGAAGAAATTGAAGTGCCGCCAAATGTTGAGGTAAAACCGGAAACAAAATTGGAAGAGCGAATTTTAAAAGAGGCAGATAACAATTTTTTTGAAGAAAAATCTGTAGAAAAAAATTTTTCAACTGAAAAAAAAATGCGAAAGTCAATTTATCACAGCAAGGCGTTGCAAAAGTGGGAAGAGGAACAGGAAGAAAAAAATTTTTCGCCAAAAGTTTCAGAAATGCAAAAAACTGAACAGCCGCGCAAAATGTCACACGCAGAAAAATTCGGCGTTATAATTTCGGTTGTAATGTTGGTTTACGCCTTCGCAAATTTTGACAAGCCGTTATTCTTTTTGGCGTTGTCATTGTTTGTACATTTTTTGGGCTCGCCCGTCGGTGTTTTATTTGGCAAACATTCAGCCGCCGTTCAAAATGCACTTCATACTTTCAGCATTGTTTTATTTTGCGGAGCGATTTTATTTCTGTTTATGTAAATTAATTTTTTATTTAGATATACTTTTCTTTGTCTTGTCAAAGAAAAGTATCAAAAGAAAGACGCTTAACGCCCGTCAGGGTTTTTCGCGTCAAACAAAAAATAATTTAAAGGTTCAAGCCGCGTTTTCTCACGTTTTCGCAATTCGTATTCACAAATAAAAACCAATGACGGGCTGAAGTTACAACCAGTATATTATTTCTTTAGTAAGGATTTCTTGTAATTTCAACAAGTCCAAGCGGCGTCATATCGACAATTATAACTTTGCCCCTGTCAATCTGCGCGAGTGTCCTTAAGTGCTCAAGTAGATTTTTTTTATTGGTGTCGTCTTTCATATTTACAAAATCTACAATGATAATCCCGCCGATATTGCGAAGGCGAATTTGTTTCATCAAAAGTTCAGCCGCCTCAAGATTAGTTTGATAAACCGTAGCTGAAAGATTTTCTCCGCCAAAAAATTTTCCGGTGTTCACGTCAACAACGGTTAAAGCCTCTGTTTTTTCAATGACTATAAAGCCGCCGGAAGGCAATTCCAATTCTTTTAGTTGTAAACTTTTAATTTCAGTATCGACGCCGAAATTTTTAAAAAGTTCTTCGCCGTCGTAAAATTGAATTTTTGAACTTTTGCCAGTCAATTCTGCAACGCGCTTAAAAACTTTTAAATTATCGGTAATAAAAATTTCGCAGTCAAAAAAATCTTCACGTACAAGCCGCGCAACTAAATCGCTGTCTCCGTAAATCAGGGACGGCTTTTTCTTTTTTTCGGCAACGCTTAAAATTTCTTGCCACAGTTTGAAGAGTTTTTCAAATTCAGCCGCCAATTCAGATTCAGTGGAATTTTTAGCCGCCGTACGAATGATGACACCGCAATTTGCAGGAAGAAAATTTTTTACCAAATTTTTAAGGCGAACTTTTTCATTTCCGGAAATTTTTTTTGAAATATTAATTTTGTCTGTATTCGGCAACAAAATTATTTTTCTCGACGACAACGAAATATTTAAAGTTGCACGCGCCGCTTTGTAATGTTCAGCGTCTTTTGCTATCTGCACTAAAATTTTTTGTCCGTCGCGCAGGTTTTTATTTTCGTACTGCAGAAAAGCATTTTGCTCCCTGCCAATATCTACAAACGCCGCTTGCATGCCCGGCAAAATATTTTCTACCCGTGCTAAAAAAATACTTCCAACAAAACGCGGCGGCTCGTTATCACGTTCAATAAAATAACTTTCCAATTCGCCGTCCTTCAAAATAATTGCTTGAGTTTCGCCCTTTCGACGGCTTACCAAAATTTTTTTCATAGTATCACCGCAGAAAGTATAATTTCAATTTTAAATTTTGACAAGTTTTTAAAATGCTTAAAACAAAAAGCGGCGAATAAAATAACTTTCCAATTCGTCGTCCTTCAAAATAATTGCTTGAGTTTCGCCCTTTCGACGGCTTACTAAAATTTTTTTCATTTTCTTAAAATGCAACGGTGTTCGGGCGTAGTGTAGCAAGTGTTACAGGATACACATTTTGAAATTTCAGATTCGCCGCGCTGTAATTTGTTTGGAAAATCCGGCTCGCAAATTAGCGGTCTTGACATTGACAACGCCGCAATTTTTGTTTCGTTCAAAACTTTTTCCATAAAATTTTTAC
The DNA here is from genome assembly GCA_937915725.1 of uncultured Selenomonadales bacterium. Taxonomy (GTDB): domain Bacteria; phylum Bacillota; class Negativicutes; order Selenomonadales; family Selenomonadaceae; genus Quinella. The sequence continues at coordinate 1,715 of CALGGV010000053.1, read as the reverse complement.
TGCGCCAGCCGCCGACGCAAATTATAGGAGTTTCAACTTCTTCAGCAAGCCGCGCCGCAAATTCTGAAAAATATCCTTCATTGACACCCGCCTTAATTCCACGAACTGAAGTTTTATTGCCGCTAACTTCGATTGAATCAATTCCCGCTGCCGCCAAATTTTTACAAATTTCAAAACTTTCAACTTCAGTAAGTCCGCCGCCTGCAAAATCACTGCAATTTATTTTTATCGATACGTGAAGTTTTGGGCAATTATTTTTAATGCCGCGCAAAATGTCAAATAAAATTTTTGTACGTTTTTCAGAGTTGCCGCCGTAATTATCGCCGCGCTGATTGTAAAGCGGGCTGATAAATTTGCTCAAAAAGAAAAAGTGCGCCGCGTGAATTTGTACGCCGTCAAATCCTGCAATTTCGGCGCGTCTTGCCGCGTCAATAAATCTTTGAATCACAACTCCAACTTCAGAGGGTTCAACTTCGTTTGTATCAATTTCGTCAAATTTTCTGTAATACGCGCCCAACGCTAACTGCGCAATTACCGGACAATTTTCCGCGTGAACAATTTCGACAAGTTTTTTATATTGAGAAATTAATCTATCGTCAGCAAGGCGCATCATTCCGCCAAAATAAAAATCGTCAATCGCAACGCTGGTAAAGCCCGTGATAATCGCTCCAACGCCGCCTTTTGCAAGTTCAGAATAAATTTTATAAGTTTCATTGTCAATGCTGCCATCTAACTTTGCAATTCCTTCCCACGTCGCCGAGCGTATCAGCCGATTTTTCAATTTCAAATTTTTCATTTCTATTGCATCAAAAATATTTTTCATAGTTAGCCCTCCTATTTTACTGCGTTTACATCTTCTGATAATTATACTGCTTTAATAAAAAAAATCTAGGAGTTATGAATTTAAAAATCCCGCCTTATGCATAGCGATATTTTTTTCTGTTGCGAACAAAAATTATCGCCGTAACGATACAAGCCGCCACTTCAGCAACAATGATTGAATACCAGATACCTTCAATCAACGGCAGTAAATTTTTTAACATTAAAATTGCGCGGGCATTTTGTCCGTTTTTTTTTATTGCGTTTTTAAAATTTTTATTTTTTTGAAATACGCATTTTTCCCACTTCATCTGTATTGCAATTTACAAATAACGATATTTTTTTCTGTACTTAACAAAAATTATTGCCGTAACGATACAAGCCGCCATTTCAGCCGCTATGATTGAATACCAGATACCGTCCACGCCGAAAATCAGCGGCAGTAACAGTACGCAACCAATTTCAAAAATAAATGTGCGCACAAATGAAATTACCGCCGACAAAACGCCGTTATTTAGCGCGGTAAAAAACGCCGAGCCGAAACTTGCAAATCCCAAAAACAAAAATGAAACTGCCTGTATTCTGAAGGCGTGCACTGTCAACTCAAAAAGTTCTCTGTCATAGCCGACAAAAATATTTGCAAAGGGCACGGCTAAAATCTGCGCGAGGGCAAACATTGAAACGCCCGCAATTCCTACAAGCGTTAAACTTTTGCGCAATAAATTTTTCAGTTCGTCGTAACCTTTCGCCCCAAATTGGAAACTTACCGCCGGCGATACTCCCAATTCATAGCCAAAAAATATCGCCGCAAATATAAAGCCCACATATTCAATCACGCCGTAAGCCGCAACGCCGTTTTCGCCCAAATATTTTATCAGCTGAAAATTGTACAGCAT
>CALGGV010000052.1 GCA_937915725.1 uncultured Selenomonadales bacterium | reverse complement strand
AAAGTTTTTTCAGTCAAATTTTGAATGCACTGCAAACTGTCAGCGAATACAGCGAATACGCAACCAGAATCGGCACTTACAAATTGGTAAAAGAAAAACTTGCCGCCCAAAACAACGGCACGGCAAATTTGGACGATATGAGAAAAGCCTCGCTGATGAGTCGCGATTGACTTTGCACGCGGCGGCAGGTCTGGGGGCACGATTAACAAGTACGTTGCATTTTCAAACGCCGCAATTCAAGGCTTAGACAGGACTTTCAGAACTTTCAACCCTGCAAAATCGAAAACTAAGGAAAGGCGCAGAGAATTATTCGGCGCGGCTGTAAGGCTTGCGTTGACGGGAATTTTACCGGCGATAATTTGTTTTGTACTGAATCACGACAAAGACTGGTGGAAAAATTTACCAAATTACCAAAAAGAAAATAACTGGATTTTCGGCGAAGGTTTTAAAATTCCAAAGGGTATGGATTTTTCAATAAGATTATTTTCAACTTTGACTGAAGAATTTTTGAATTGGACAGTTGACAACAGACCGGCACAACTTGAAAGAATTTTGCCGCGCAAAAATGATATAATTTCAAAACTTGTATCGACAATCGCCTTGCCTGTGCTTGAGAGCAGTGCAAATTATTCGTGGTTTATGGAGCGTCCGATAGTTCCGGTACGTGAACAAAATTTGCCCGCGCACTTGCAATACGGCGCGTACACAAGCGATTTTGCAAAATTTTTGGGCGAAAAAGCCGAAATTTCGCCGCGCCAAATTGACCACTTCATAAGCAATTATTTGGGATTTTTGGGCAAGTTTGCATTTTCAATTTTGGGAACTTCATCAGCGGGCTTGACGCTTGAAAATTTGCCGATGGTAAGGCGTTTTGTCTTTGCTCCTTACAGCAACCCGCGAAATTTGACATAAAATTGTACGAGCGATTCAAGAAAAATAAAAAGGCAATACAAAATTTATCAAAAAAGAGCGTGAAATATTGAATGCCCCGCGCCTTGATTTTGACACGCGAAAAAAACAACTTCACGATCTTGAAAAAATCAGAATCCAAATTTGTGAGCGCGTTTTGAAATAAAAAAACTTGATTTTAAAAATAAAAAAATGTAGACTGTCAAAAAGTGTCAAAATTGACAAGTTAGGAGTTGAAGGTGTCAAAAAAGCCGATTTTTGACAGGCTGAATTATGAATTATGAAAACTTAAGCAAGATTTATTACAAGGAAGAATCCAATCACAAAGAAATTTATCAATGCAGATTCAGTGCGCCAACTACAAAAATTTTTCCGTTTTTTATAAAACAGTTTAACCGCAAAAAAGAATTTCCGGCTTTTCTTTGTTATACCGAAGAAATTTTTTTGCTTATCGAAAAAATCTATCAACACTTTAATAAATTTTCGGTCATGCTAAATTATGTTCCGGAATTAATTATGCAGCAACTAGAATTATCGTGCATTGTCGATGAAGTAAAAGCAACAAATGAAATTGAAGGTGTCCGTAGCAGTCGTCGTGAGCTAAAAGAAATAATTGAAGGTACGGCTAAAGAATTGCGCTTTTCAGGAATAATAAAAAAATATGAATTACTTTTCACTAACCAAATTTTAAATTTCAAGACTTGTGAAGATGTAAGAAATTTTTACGAAGATTTTATTTATGCTGAAGTTGTCAAAAATAACCCAAATTATAAATTGGACGGAGAAATTTTTAGAAAAAATTCAGTAGACATCAGCACCGGTAAAAAAACTTTACATCGTGGAATTTATCCCGAAGAAAAAATTATTGACGCAATGAAAGTAGCGTTGCAAATTTTGAACGATAAATCGACGCCATTTTTAATACGATTGTCCGTGTTCCATTATTATTTTGAATATATCCATCCTTTTTACGACGGCAATGGCAGAACAGGCAGATTTATAACCGCGTATTATTTTTCAAGGAACTTTAACAATTTGGCAGCCTTAAGATTGTCACTTGTTATAAAACGCAAAAAGAAAAAATATTATGAGATGTTTAAAACTACAACAGAAGAAATAAATTGCGGCGATTTAACGCCATTCGTTCAAGGATTTATTTCAATAATCGCAGAAACATTTGAAGACTTAGAAAATTTATTGAATCGGAAAATGCTCCAGATTTCAAACTATCAAGAAAAACTAAAAAAAATTGCACCGTCAGATGAACTAAGCCAAGAAATTTATTTAACACTTTTTCAGACAAGTGTATTTTTTGGACAAGGCGCAACAATGGAAATATTAACAAAATTAACAAAAAAATCAATAAACACAATTAAAAGCCGTTTAAATTCTGCAATTTCAAGAGGCGATATAATTCCAGTTAAAGGCAAAAAAATTTTTTACAAATTAAATTTTAAAATTTTCTTATGACGGCGATAACTTTTAAAATTTCATAGTAAAATAATAAAAGTCAAAGCACTTGCAAATTGCAGGTGCTTTTTTAGTTGAAAGGAGGGTTGACTTTGAAAAAATATATTTTGACGAAAGATTTTTTGGAAATTTCGGAGACTTACGTGCTTTTTCAAAATTTAAGCGGCGACGCCAACATTGAAATTACTACCAACACAAACGAGCAGGGAATTTTATTAAAACCGTTTCAAAAAGTTACAATTCGACAAAAAATTTACGCAAGAAAAGTAACGGGCGGCGGAACGGCTCAACTTACGGTCTTGCCTTTCACAACTGATTCAGTTTCTGGAGAAATTGTCGACGAAGAAAATTATTCCACAGGCGAAAATTTCATTGACGAAAATTTTAATCGCCCGCGCAGAAATAAAAATCGACACTACGAAAATTTTTACGATTAGCAACGCCCGCTGTTATCGAAAATGAAAATTTTTACGTGTTACGCATTCCAAAAGATTCTCTCAACGGGCAAAACAAATTTTTAGTGCAGATTAGCGATAAGAAAGGGAATGATTAAAAATGCCAAACATTCAATTTGTAGATTTAAACGGCTTGAGAACTTTCAAAACTAAGCAAAACGAATATAATCTTGAACATTTCGCCTCACTTTCAGGCGGCAAAATTACGGCGGAGCAACTCCCTTCTTTTGTAGATGATGTTATCGAAGGCTACATTACCGAAGTTGAAGGCGTTGTAACTTTTTATTCTGACGCGGCAAAAACTCAATCAATTACCGGCGAACGCGGCAAAATTTATGTTGATTTGGCGGCAACGGTTGACGGCTCCTACAGATATTCCGGTTCCAATTATGTAAAAATCGCTAACAACGTTTCAACCGCAGATAAAGCCGTAAACGACGCCAACGGCAACCCGATTATCACAACTTACGCCAAAAAAGACGAACTCGGTACAGCATTAACAACGCCCGCTACAAAAAATTCTTTGGGCGTTGTTCAAATTGGCGGCAATATCGACGTTGACGCGGGAATTATCAGCGTTGCAACAGCAACTTCTGAAATTCTCGGTGTAGTTAAAACCGGTACAAATATTGACAACACCAACGGTACAATTTCTGTTAAAACCGGCAGTAAAGCTGACACAGGAATTTTGAAAGTTGGTACAAATTTGGATGTTACAGATGGAACGGTCGATGTAAAAATTGCAACTACAAATGAAAAAGAGCTTGTACAAGTTGGAAGTAATATTTCAATCGCAGATGGTGTAATTTCTGCTGCAACAGCGTCTGATTCAGTTATTGGACTTGCCAAAGCCGGTACAAATGTCAATGTTGACGCTAACGGCACTTTCAGTGTAAACACGGCAACCGCCGCGCAAAGTGGCGTTGTGCAAATTGGAAACAATATTACGATTGACGACGGCACGATTAGCCTTAGCAGTAGCAATGTTACAAGTGCGCTTGATTATACGCCGCTTGACGCCGCCTCTTTAAGCGCAGTTCCAACAGCCGACATTTAAGGGTTTTTCGCATAAAATTTTTTTTACAAAATAAAAGGAAGGCAGGGAATTTTTTTCCTGCCTTTTTGAATTTAAAGGAGTGCTGAAAATGACAAAATTAGTTGACATTAACCAACTTGCAAAATTTAAAGAAAAGCAAGATGCTGCCAACGTTGAAAAATTTATGCAAATTGAAAATTTTGTGGACGGCGAAGGAAAAATTAAATCTGAAAAAATTCAAACAGATATCGGAATTGAAATTATAAAAATGCACGTTGACACAAGCGACACCGAAAACACGAAATATTTTGTTGACGATAACGGCGAAAAGGGCGCGGCAGAAATTGTCGGCGAGGCGGGCAAAATTTATATCGACTTAGAATCCGGCTACAAAGTCATTTACACTTTCAACGGTGAAATTTTATCCCCTTCACTTCAGCAATCGCCGCTGATTCAGATATTGAAAATCTTTTCAACGAATAGAAAAATTTTTGCTGAAAGGAGGTGATTTTAATGATTGAAGACCTTCCAAAGTTAATGGAGTTCGGCGTTTTGGGCGCAATGTGTTTTGTGCTGATTTTTAAGGGGATTGGAAAAATGCAAGAATTGACTGATTCAATCAAAAGTTTAACGGGCGTAATTGGCGATATTTCAAGGCACGTAGATTTAATTGACGCACGAATGCTGGCGCAAAAAAACAGATTAAACGCGCTTGAACAATTTTTGCGTGAGGAATTGTACAAAATAAAATTCAACTTATCGCACGGTAAAATGAGTGTTTCACTTGACAAAGGCAAAGATAAGTGAAAAATTTTTTAAATTTACAAATTTATTGACAGCAAGAAAATCTACAAAAAGAATCATCATGTCTCACACGGGCGGTGCGGATATTGACGCTTATACAGAAGAGATTCACAGTTGGCATCTTGACGCGGGTTATTCGGGGATTGGTTATCATTTCGTAATTAGGAAAGACGGCACGATTGAGCGCGGGCGTTCAATTTGGGCGGTAGGCTCTCACGCTTACGGCGCAAACTCTGATTCGATAGGAATACATTTGAGTGGCTGTTTCACTTACAATTTGCCGACTGAAAAACAAATTGAAAGTTGCGCAATTCTTATCGCTGATCTGTGCGAATAGTATAACATTCCGGTAAATCGAAATCACATTTTGGGGCATAGGGAAGTTGCCCCCGACGGCTTGCGCGGCACTTCCTGCCCCTGCAATATGTTACAGGATTATCTTGACATTATCGTTTCAAAAGCGCATTGGTACAGGTACAAAAATGCAGATATTGTTGACGCGCCCGCCGAGCCACCGAAATTTAAATCTAAGGCTGGAATGTTAAGCGAGCATTTTGCTGAAAATGAATTTTCCTGTAAACATTGCGGCAAATTGAAAATTAATCCGCACTTGATTGAGTTGTTGGAGCAACTCCGTTACAACATTGGCGGTTATCCTTTGTACATTAACAGCGTTTATCGTTGCGAAATTCACAACAAAAACGTTGGCGGCGTCGAAAATTCTCAACACGTGCAAGAAAACGCGGCTGGCATTTCCTGCCCAAAACAACTATCTTTTGGCGAGTTCAAATGGTACGTTGACCAACTGCCTTTTGACGGAATCGGAATTTACGAAGACAGCAATTTCATTCACGTTGACATAAGAGACGGCGGCAAAAATTCTAAAATTTATTGGGAAGGTTGATTTTATGGCAAAAAAAATTGACTCTGATTTTCAAGAAACAATTCAAGATTCAGACTCCAAAATTTGGATTGAAAAATTGCGGGTTGAACTTGCAAAACTCGGTTTAAAAATTATCGAAGACATAAACGACCGGCGCGTTTCTAAGCCGGAAGAAACGTACAATTCACTTGTTGCACTTTACAACGGTATAAAAATTTAGGAAGATTTTCAATGTTGGAAAAAATTTTGACTGACGAAAAAGAATACGGCGACGTTTTGGACGGCGCAGAAGAAACTGCAAACGAAAATTCAGAAATTCCTGCAGACCTTGAGGGCATTCTCGAAGATATTGCACGTGGAATAATGCAACAATCCGCAGAAACTGAAACTGAAAAAAAACGAAAATCCCGCGCCTGCCGACAATGTTACCATTCCCTACTCAAGATTTAAGGAAGTCAACGATAAGCAAAACGAAACCGAAAAACTTTTGACGGCTTATCGTGAACGTTACGGCGATTTAAATTCTCAACCACAACAAAATTTTTCGCCGCCTCAACAACAACCGCAGCAACCCGCGCCGCAATTTCAGCCGCCATCAATCGACGAAAATTTTACAAAACAAATTGACTACGCAATAAATCAAACGGCAATGCAAATTAGCGGACTTTCAAAGGAAGACGTTGATGGGCTTGATTATCTTGATGACGACGACCCCAAAATTTCTCGTTGGAATCACGCAAAAAAATTTCAGAGGCAATTATTTACGCAGACAAACTATCAGCAACTACAACAATTACGTTGCACAACAACAGGCGGTTGATAATTTTAACGCCGTTCAAAGGTACGCTGAAACAGATTTTTTCAACGCGCAATCTGACATTGATAAGCAGGTTATTCTTGAATCTTACGCAAGAATCAGAAACAATACCGCCTCGCCTGCTGATGTTATGGTTGTTCAAAATTATTTTTCAAGGGCAAAATTGGCGTTTGAAAGCGGACAACCTCAAAATTTGCAACCTAAGCCAAAAACTAAACCTGCTCCAAATAATTTCCCGCGCACAAGCCAAATTAACGGCACAAGCAGCGGCGGCGTTTCACAGGCGGCACTTGCTGAAATGCTCCAAAATAAATCGTGGAACAAAATCCCGCCCAATTACCAAAAAATATTACTCAGACTTTAGAAAGAAAGAAACTAAATGATTGATTTACAACTTTTCGCTTTAACCGCGCCGACTGAAATAACGCCCGAATTGAGACTTCAAGCGTGGGAAAAATCGACTTTTTCTGCAGGTATGCAAAAATCTTTCTTCAATCAATTTACCGGCAATTCGCCTGAAAATATTATCCAAATCAAGGAAGAACTAAAAAAATCTGCCGGTGATACAATTCATATTCCACTTTTAATGCCTTTGTCCGGCGCGGGTGTTACAGGCGATAACATTTTGGAAGGCAACGAAGAAGAGCTGATTTACCGTGATTTTATCGTAACTATCGACCAAATCAGAAACGGCGTAAGAATCAAAGGCAAAATGGAAGAAAAGAAAGTCCGACTTGATATGAGAAAAGACGCTCGCACTGCTCTTTCAAAATGGTTTGCTGATTATATCGACAAGAAAATTTTCAGTGAACTTTCAACAGATCCAACGCCCGACAGGATTGTTTACGGCGGCACGGCAACAAGTGAAAATTCAATCGGCGCGGCTGATACTTTCAGTACAAAATTAATTGGCAAGGCTAAAAGAATTGCGCTTGCTGACGAAAACACAATGATTAAGCCCGTGCGCATTGACGGTATCGATACTTACGTTATGATTATCGACCAATGGCAGGCGCGAGACTTAATGGCAGACGAAATTTGGATAAACGCACAGCAAAACATTCGCGGCAAAGAAAATCCAATTTTCAGCGGCGCACTCGGTATGTATGACGGCGTTGTAATTCATCAGTGCGCCAGAATTTCAAGAACTGAAACAGGCGCGACAAAATAAAAAAATTTTTTCTATAAAAAGCTTTTGACTTACACATTCATTCGTGTTAAAGTTTAATTGCTTAATAAATAACACACGTCCGAAAATTTAAGTCATTTAAATTATATTCACTCGGGCGTGTTTTGTCAAACACAGAAGAGTGATTTTTTATGACTGTGGAAGAGAAATACGGCAATCAACGATATTGCTCTAAACACTGTGCAAAATTGTCACAATGGGCGCAAATGAAAAGCAAGGAAAATTCAAACTGATTTATCAAATACAAACGCCGCAAATTTCAACGGCTCGGCTGATATAAATGTTGGTGTTACGGGCGTTTTAGAAATTGCAAACGGCGGCACGGGTAACAATGTTGGAAACGCCACAACCGCAACCAAACTTTTAAATCCGCGCACTATCAGCATTTAAGATTATTTGGCTGTAAACACCGGCAGAAGTACAAATTTTGACGGCTCGCAAAATATCAATTTGACCGGCACGGCTGATTCTGCAACAAAGGCGCAACAAAATTTTTCCGGCAATGTCATTACTGAAACTTACGCGCCGCTTAACAGTCCAGAATTGAAAGGCACGCCGCAAACTCCAACTGCAGAACCAAATAACGATAGTCAACAAGTTGCAACTACAGCGTTTGTTGCAGAGGCGATACGACGACTTGTTGGCGCGGCTCCAGAAACTTTGGATACGCTTGTTGAACTTTCTGTTGCAATTAACAAGGACGCCAATTTTGCAACCACAATCGCCAATGCACTTTCTCAAAAACAACCTAAACACGCCGCCTTAACTTCAATTTCAAATTTACTGACAAGTTCAGACAAAATGATTTACACAAAGGCAAGCAACGTTTATGAAACAACGAATTTAACAGCATTGGCAAGGAGTCTGCTTGATGATGCAACCGCTGTAACGGCAAGAAATACGCTTGACGCGCTCGGCAAAACTAAAAACGCCGTAAGCGCAACAACCGCCAAAGAATGTACCGGCAATTCTGCTACCGCCTCAAAACTTCAAACGGCTAGAAAATTTAAAGTACAAGATTTTTATTCGGCTAACAGCGGCGAAGAAATTAATTTTGACGTACGGAAAATATAACTTTGAAACTTCCTAAAACTTTGAAAGTTAATGTTGTCGGCAATTCTTCAACTGCCACTAAATTTGAAAACGCTAAAACTATCACGATCACTGACGGAGAAAATAACGGTATTGAAACTAATTTTGACGGCTCGCAAAACATTTTACTTAATCTGCCTTCAAAAATAAAAGCAAGTTTGAGCGGGAATGCAGATACCGTTTCAAAACTTCAAACGGCTAGAAAATTTAAAATTTCAGATGGTGAAAACAACGGCACGGAAATTAATTTTGACGGTACAGAAAATATTTCTTTGAAACTTCCTACCACTATTAAGCTGAACTCGACGGCAACGCCAAAACTTCAACTCGCGCAGATCCTGCCGCTATTGCAGATAAACTTTCAAATGTTTGCACGATTCAAACAAATTTAGAAAGTAATTCTGCCGCAAATTTTGACGGCTCAGGAAATATTTCTGTTGGGGTTACGGGGATTTTGAAAGTTGAAAATGGCGGCACGGGCAAAAATAATCTTGACGAAATTACTGTTGGTGCGGCAATTAAAGCTACAAAAGATTCTGCAGGTAATGTCATTGCTGAAAAATATCTTCCTAAATTTGAAAAAATTTCAATCACAATTTCAACTGTTGACTGGCAAATTAATTCCGACCACGAAAATTTTAACTACGCTTACTTTTGGGCAATCGAAGGCGTAACACCGAATAACATCTTCAACATAAATCTTGCGCCGGAAAGTCACGGCGTGGCGATAATTTGCGGCTTGTGCGCAACTGTTGAAAATTTCTGAAGGATTTATTACTTTGTTTGCCAAAACTTTACCGACAGCTGAAATTTTGGCTGAATATTACATTTTGAAAGGGCAGTCAACCGGTAAAGAAATTGGTTACGGCGCAATTAACACTTTTCAACTTCACAGCGAGAAATTATTTACGCCACGCCGGAACAGGACGGCAAACTTTATTATACAAGCGGCGAACTTCGCCCAATTTGGAAAAATTACGATCCTGCAAAACTTTTAATCAGCGGTGAAATTACGGGCGTTGACGCCAAATCCTACGCGGTTACTTTTACGCCCATTGGAAATTTACGTGGAGCGACGATTCACGAACTCCGCGCCGCCAAATTTGGAAAATAGATAAAGCCGTTATTCCGTTGCCAATTCAAAGCGGCAAATTAATTTATAGCGGTGAAATTCAATCTCCAACACTGTTAATTTATGATTCTACGAAAATGATTTTTAGCAGCGACTTTGAAAATAGAATCGACGCCGGAATTTATACCGCCTATGCCATCCCTACTGAAAATTTTGTTTTTGAGGATAATTCAAACAGTTTCACGTGGCAAATTGATAAACTCGAACTTGAAAAACCAACTGCAACCGACACTGAAAAAATCTATAACGGTGAAATTCAACGCCTTGTTATTGGTGGCTTAGAACTCCTCAAGCTATCAATGATACGAGTTTTTGTCGAGTTGACATTAGCGGCGTTGAAAATACCTACAACGTGCTTTATTCGCAGGGAGTTATTCCTTGTTTTGTAATTTCGTGAGGTGGCAAAATGTACCAAATTATTTCAATGACGGGCGAAATTTTGAGTGAAACTGATTCGCTGATTTATTCAAAATTTAATCCTGAAAATAACAGTTGGATTTCTGCAAGCGAAAAAGATGCCGAGTGCGTGATTGTGAAGGACAGACGTTGTAGCATTTTCGGCAAAAGTTGCACTGATTCTGAAAAAATTGTCTTTGTGAAAAAAATCGATGGCGCAGAAAAAATTTCAAAACTTGCGAAAGATTCAATTCAAATTTCCGCAGATACGCAATGAATTTCAAGGAATGCTTGAAAGTGAGGACTGGCAACAAGACAGCGATTTTTACACTTACGGCAAAGTTTATAAAAATGTTTCGCCTTACATAAAAATTGGCGGTGTTAATTCTGCCCCCACTCTTGAAAATAAAAAAGTAACCGTACCGGCTGTCGATTCTGAAACTCAAATTTCTCTTTCTGTCTCAGATTATAATGTTTCTTTCAATTCTGCTGTTAATTTACTTTTGGACAGCAAAAATACAACGATAAAAACAAACTATGGCTCAAATACTATCAGCGACGCGCAAACTCAAATAACAAGTCCAGTTGTAGGCAATGATACAACTCGTACTCTTACAAACGGCGAAAATATTACAAATATTTTGCTTGAAAGGATAAGCGGTGGCGATATTTTTTTGAGTGTTGACGGTACGAAAATTATTTATTCTATTGGCGGGAATTTGATAAAAGGAACGGATAACGATGAGACAATAACAAGCAGTTATTATGGAGCAACTATCGACGCTAAAGGCGGCAATGATTATATTTCCATTGCGGGCGCAATTTCTAACGTTATCAGCTTAGGTACCGGCGATAATATTATTTACGGCAACGGCACCTCTCATTTAGTTCACTCATTACCAAGGTGCCAATGATTCTATCTACGGCTACAATTCCAACGATACTATCCAAATTTCCGGTTCGCTTGTCGGCATTATAAAAACGCGCATATTTTTTATAAATTTTTTCTAGGAGCACACATAATTTGGAGAGAAAAAAACTTTTGCTATTGTTGTCTTTGCTACTATAGTTTCAGACCCCTTACGGGGAAAGCACTTCTAAACTCTTTCTATGAGTTTTTAGCAGAGCAAATAGTTAATATAACCGGTTTCCGACCCCTTACGGGGAAAGCACTTCTAAACATGATGTCTTCAAAGACATCATGGGTTTCGAGGATGAATGTTTCCGACCCCTTACGGGGAAAGCACTTCTAAACGGGTTGTTCAAACTCGTTCAGATGGAACAGTTTTACTGGTAAAGTTTCCGACCCCTTACGGGGAAAGCACTTCTAAACCTGCTATATACGCTGGTCATTTGTTTCATACCTTTAATCTTGTTTCCGACCCCTTACGGGGAAAGCATTTCTAAACGGCAAAAAGTTACACTATCTTACTATCGAAGAGCAACGTACCATTGAGTTTCCGACCCCTTACGGGGAAAGCATTTCTAAACCGCGCAATCAAGCATGTTAAGTCAAGCCGGCGCTGACTGGGTTTCCGACCCCTTACGGGGAAAGCATTTCTAAACATTATATTTAAATCACTTAAAAAAAGATAAAGGAAATCGTTTCCGACCCCTTACGGGGAAAGCATTTCTAAACTTAATAATCTCGGCGTTAAATTAGAAAACGTTGAAATTACCGAAGTTTCCGACCCCTTACGGGGAAAGCACTTCTAAACGACTACGGCTGACAATGCAAACAAAACCACAGCAGACGACAAGAGTTTCCGACCCCTTACGGGGAAAGCACTTCTAAACTCAAACGACAAAAAAAAGACCAACCAAATTATACGTTTCCGACCCCTTACGGGGAAAGCACTTCTAAACCCTACCCCTTGAAAATGGCGTTGCAATAGAGCTCAAAATATAGGTTTGCGGCGCGGAAATAATTTTCAGACAATTTCACGGGTTTTTGACATCCAAAAGTGCTACAAATGGCGTCGTGACGCCTGCGGCGCGGATTTTCTCCCTCACGCCTTTTTTAGTATAATTCATAATTTAAGATTTTGCAAGAAAAATTTTAATACTTCCTGAATCTGACAAAACGAAATATCGAGACTTTTTTTGAACAGCCCAAATTTGTAATGTAAAAACTTTATCAACTAATTCCAATGCTTTTATCGCCGTTTTATTTTAATTTTACAGAATTAAAATTTTGTTGTCAATTTCTGAAATTTTTTTTATACTGTAGAAAATTTTGCTCATTTAAAAGTCTGAACGAAAAGAAGGATAAAAAATGCCGGTTTCAATGGAAATTATTTTGGAGTTACCAAAAAACGAAAAAATTCATCAAGCAATGGGCTCCATACTGCAAGGCGCGTTAATGGAAATTATCGGAAGTACGACAGCTAAAAAGTTACACGCTGAAGGATTACGACCCTATAGCCAATGTGTTTACTTTGACGAAAATAAAAATCTGCCGATATGGCGCGTTAATGTTTTAAATGATTGGGCTTGTGAAAAAGTTTTGGCTCCATTGATGCAGCAACGACAAATATTTTTGAGACACAAAAATTACCGTGTTAATTTAGTCGAGTGCAAAATTATTTCTGAAAAATCTTACAAGGATTTAGCCAGACAATTTATGAGCAATGACGCGCCAATTTCAAAAGGCGTTAAAGTAAATTTTATAACAACTGCAAGTTTTCGACGTAATGGACGCAATGTCATTTTGCCTGAAATTTATTTAATCATTCAAAGTCTGTTGAATCGCTGGAACAGTTTTTCAAATTTATTTGTAGTAGAAGGCGAAAATTTACCGCAAGTTTTGACTAATTTTTTTATAGTCAAGGAGTATAATTTTTACAGCCAACTTTTTTTATTGGAGCATCAAAAAATTGACGGTTTTTGCGGCAGAATGAATGCGAATTTTGAAGGCGACAATACCACTAACAGATTGTTGGGAATGCTTTTAGAATATGCTAATTATACCGGAGTTGGAATTAAAACGGCGTTAGGAATGGGCGCAGTTCAGACAAAATTAAAATTTAATCACCTATCTTATACTTAAGAATTGTACTATATTTTGAAATTTTGGCGGGAAAAATTTTTGAACTGTCACGTAATGATAGCAACTATTTTAACTTTCCAAGTAAAGCCGTACTGAAATTTTCTGCAGTTTTTTATTATCACACTGCCCATCTGTTAATTCATAGCATAAAAAAAATTCCTACGTCGAATTTTGAGGCGCACAACCTACAGCTTAGACGTAGGAATTAATTTAACTCCGCAAATGCAAAAACTTCTTCCAAATTTCGCAGATAAAGTACTTTAACCGCCGTAACTAAGCCCATTTGCTATTCTGATTGAAAAATGAGTTATCCCTTTTTGAAAATCTTTGCTCCTGCCAACTTCAAGATGACAAGGGACGGCTTTTTTTGTTTTTTGAAATTTGGAAACATATTTGGAGCCAACATAATCGAATTGCCAGTGCTCAAAAGTTTTCGCGCTTGTCCGAGTAAAATCTCTGAAATCGTGATTGACATATTGAAAACTACAATTTTTAACCAAGTAATTCATAAACTGTTCAGCAAAATTTTCGTCTAAATCGATATCACAATCATAACCGTAACAAATATAACCTTTGTTAGAAATAGTTTCTTTACCGGTAAAGCTCAAATAATTTCCGCCAAATTGATAAAAGTTTGGAACGTCCGCAGCCTGAGCCTTTGCTATTGGAAGAATCAATGCAACTGTCAAAACCAACATTAGAATTTTTTTCATGATAAAACCTCCTTAATCAATGACCGGGATACATTCCGGCAACCATTACTACGCCAACTTCGTAACCGGCTCTTTCAACCATCACATGAAAACGTCCGCCGAATTTTTTCAAATATTGAGCTTGACTTCCGGTATATTCAAAGCCCCATGTATTTGAACCTTGCCCGAGCAAACGAAAATCAGGTCTTTGAGAAACTTTACTTATGTACATATCCATATACATATTTGCCAATTCATGGTCAACAATCAGGTATCTCCATTCGGTATAATTGACGCCTTGATAATTTTTTTGTTCCATTCCGAGAAATCTGATACGTTCTTTCGTACTTTGCCCGACGGTATTATAAAAATCTGGAACGTATACATACGCGGCTGAAACTTCGACTGCCGGTACAATAAAAAAAAACGCCAACACCAACATTAAAATTTTTTTCATAAATAAAACCTCCTCTCAAAAATTTATCGTTCATTTAAAATTAAATTTTTTCTTTAATCTTTTTTGTAAGTTAAATCCTTTAGTTTCTTAAAAAAATATTTGCAAATAGTTTCAAAAGCTTTCTTTTCGCTGTTTTTCGCACTTTTTTCGCAGGATAAATCTAAGTAGATAATTTGTTTATCTGTTTGGGAATCATATGCGGCAAATTTGACACGTACTTGTGTGGGCATATCTTTATTTTCAGACATACCTTGATATTGGACAATTTGGGAGAGAATATATATATCTGCACTTGTAGACTCTTTATCTTGGTGCAAAATTTCTCGTTTTAAAACTTTGGCACATTTTAGACAAGTATTCATCAGTGCAGTTTGTAACGCGGTATCTTGCAATTCTTTAATTTCTGAAACATAAGGGGTGAATATCATAATCTTTTTGACAGTTGAAAAATTGTAGTCATCATCCATACCGGATTCTAAGATATTAATTTTAGTCTTATCAGAAAAAAGCTCAAAATTAGCTTTTTGATTCTGTGGAGTATTGGCAGATTTTTCCGGAGAACCATAACCTTCCGTAGGTGCAGCATACGAAACATGAAGGATCATGCTAAAAAGTAAACCTACAATTACTAAAATTTTTTTCATTATAAAAACCCCCTCTGAAAATTAAATAATCTGTTCCCTCAAAAGTTGAATCGTTACAACATCTGAAACATATTTGCAAATTTCTTTTTTGTGCGTAACAATGATAATAGTTTTGTCGTGAGTTTGATTAGTCAGCCGCGTTAAAAAAAGTTTTTCTGTTTCGGCGTCAAGCGCGGAGGTCGGCTCGTCCATTAAAATAACTTTGCCGGGGCGTAAAAAACTTCTTGCAATGGCTATTCTTTGCGCCTGTCCTTCACTTACGCCAACGCCGCCTTCGCCTATCGCCGTATCTAAGCCGTCGGGAAAATCTTTAAAAACGAAATCTGCCGCCGCCGAATAAAGCGCGTTTTTCATTTCGTCTTCAGTTGCGTCAGTTTTGCCCAAGAGTAAATTGTAACGAATTGTACCGCTGATTAAGCTGTTGCCTTGAGGAACATAAACGCAATTACAGCGCGTCTGCGAACTTGCCAAATAATTTTTGCCGCCGCCGTAAAAAGTAATACTGCCGTTATTGGGCGTCAAAGTTGCAAGCAACAACCTTAAAAGCGTAGATTTTCCCGCGCCGGTTTCTCCCAAAATTGCCGTGATACTGCCGGGCTTGAAATTGTGATTGAAATTTTTATAAATCCAGCGCGAATTTTCCTTGTAGCGAAAATCTACGTTTGAAAATTCAATACCTACGGGTACAGAAAATTTGATAAAGTTTGAAGTGTCTTCCTTCGGCAGATTTTCAATCTCCATTAATCTTTCAACGGACGCCATTGCTGTAATAAGTTGCGGGTATTGATGATTAAATTGAATGAAGGGAATTTGAAGTTGCTCTGCCAACTGTAAAAAAACTACCAATTCGGAATATGTAAACGTATTGTTTTGTATCCCGTAAATTCCCCAAACTAAAATAACAATGTAGCTGATATTTAAAGCTCCGCCTATCAAAGACATAACCAATATATTTAATTTAGTCATAGCGATAATTTTTTTATACAATTTATTTTGAAGTGCTTTTAGCCGCTCCCAAATGAACGAGGTTTTTTCCAAAGTAACAATCAATTCACGGTGTTGAATGTGCTCCTGCATAAATTGATGAGCTTTACTGTCGCAGATTCTTACTTCTCTGGAAATTGGCAATAATTTTTTGGCGTATGAATTTCCGAACATTACATTTACAGACATAATCAAAAGTATTACCACTGTTAAATTTGGATCAATGGTAACAAGATAAATACAAGTGGCTATAAGTTGAACAAAAGCATAAATCAATTCAGGGATTGTTCCAATTAAGCAAGCAGAAACGCTGAAAACATCTGTTGTTATTCGGCTTAGTGAATCGCCCGAATGTACCCTTTCATTGTACGAAACGCCGCCGTCGAACAACGCTTTAAAAAATTTTAATGAAAGTTCATTGTTCAATAAAAAAGTTTGGTTTTCGCGCAGATAAGATTTAAATTCCTCGCAAAATATACCGAAAGCCTTTATTGTAGTAAGCGAAACTACCAACAGTAGGAGAGAAATTTTTTCGCCCTTTTCCACCGCTTCCATAAAAATTTTGGTAACTTCCACAAAAAGCAATGAAAGTGCTACTGATAATACACTTAGCACCAAGCAAATCAGTATAGTTTTTTTTAATTTTCCGGCGTGATCGTACAGCCACTGAAAATATTTTTTATTGATACTCTGATATATCATTTACAAGCCCCAATTCCTTTGCTTTTTGCGCAGTGAGCAAACAGCCTTTGCTCATCAGGCGTTTCCAGTAAGTTTTATTTTTGTTGCTGATACCGGCGAGAATCGACGCTATTTTATCTGTATTGGCGTTCATTTCTTTGACTTCGCGCAGTAGGTCGGCGGCGGTAAAGTTGCCGTTCAAATTTTTTGTAATGGAATGAACATAAAACGACGAACAAGGCAGGCTGATTCGCTCCGTACCGGCGGCAAAAATTATAATCGCCGCAGAATTGACGCAGGAAATATTTACTGTTGTTATCGCGCAGTCCAACAGTTTCAGAAAATTAAAAAGCTCCACAGCAATATCAACGTTGCCGCCCGGCGAAGAAATATAAATTGTCAGCGATTCACTTTCAGGATTTTTTTCAACCAGATTTTTAATTTCAGTTATAAAGGCGCGTACATTTTCTTCATTGACGCCGCCGGTAAAGCTAATATCTAAATTTTTCATATCAAATTTCTTTCCTTAAATCTAAAAAACGGCGCGGCTGCTTTTCAGGCTACCACACCGTTTCTATTTTAAAACGCTTTTTAATATAGATTATTGATACCTTAGCAATGAGGGTAGCTATAATCCCCCGTAATGATAACCATTATAATCCTCCATAATG